>JBARNF010000096.1:0-16760 GCA_049802835.1 Bradyrhizobium sp. | reverse complement strand
TGGTGCTGCCCGGCGGGTTCCCGAACCTGCTCGCCAATGGCGCCCAGGGCATCGCCGTGGGCATGGCGACCTCGATCCCGCCGCACAACGCCGCCGAGCTGTGCGATGCCGCGCTGCATCTGATCGAGAAGCCCGACGCCAAGTCGCGCGCGCTGCTGCGCTGGGTCAAGGGCCCGGACTTTCCGACCGGCGGCACCGTGATCGATTCCAAGGAATCGATCATCGAGGCCTACACCACCGGCCGCGGCTCGTTCCGCGTCCGCGCCAAGTGGAAGCAGGAAGAGGGCAACCGCGGCACCTGGATCGTGGTGATCACCGAGATCCCGTTCCTGGTTCAGAAGTCGCGCCTGGTCGAGAAGATCGCCGAGCTGCTCAACGAAAAGAAGCTGCCGCTGGTCGGCGACGTCAGGGATGAATCGGCCGAGGACATTCGCCTCGTCATCGAGCCGAAGTCGAAGAACGTCGATCCGGCGCTGATGATGGAATCGCTGTTCCGGCTGACCGAGCTCGAGAGCAAGATTCCGCTGAACCTCAACGTGCTCATCAAGGGCCGCATCCCCAAGGTCGTGGGCCTCGCGGAGTGCCTGCGCGAATGGCTCGACCATCTGCGCGACGTGCTGCTGCGGCGCTCGAACTACCGCAAGAAGCAGATCGAGAACCGGCTGGAGATCCTCGGCGGCTACCTGATCGCCTACCTCAACATCGACGAGGTGATCAGGATCATCCGCACCGAGGACGAGCCCAAGCCGGTCCTGATGAAGACCTTCAAGCTCACCGAGGTGCAGGCGGAGGCCATCCTCAACATGCGGCTGCGCTCCTTGCGCAAGCTCGAGGAGATGGAGATCCGCACCGAGGACAAGAATTTGCGGGGCGAGCTCAAGGGCATCAATGCGCTGCTGGCCTCGGAAACCGAGCAGTGGGCCAAGGTCGGCGAGCAGGTCAAGACCGTGCGCGACCTGTTCGGGCCGAAGACGCCGCTCGGCAAGCGCCGCACCAATTTCGCCGACGCGCCGGAGCACGATCTGGCCGCGATCGAGGAGGCCTTCGTCGAGCGCGAGCCGGTCACGGTCGTGGTGTCCGACAAGGGCTGGGTGCGCACGCTCAAGGGCCACGTCGCCGATCTGTCGAACCTGCAGTTCAAGACCGACGACCAGCTCGGCCAGGCGTTCTTTGCCGAGAACACCTCGAAAGTGCTGCTGTTCGCCAGCAACGGCAAGTTCTACTCGCTCGACGTCGGCAAGCTGCCGGGCGGCCGCGGCCATGGCGAGCCGATCCGCATGTTCATCGACCTCGATCAGGACGCCTCGATCGTGGCGATGTTCGTCGGCAAGGGCGAGCGCAAGTTCCTCATTGCGGCCTCCGATGGCCAGGGCTTCGTGGTCAAGGAGGAGGACTGCGTCAGCAACACCCGCAAGGGCAAGCAGGTGCTGAACGTGACCGCGCCGGCGGAAGCGCGCGCGATCACGACGGTGGCCGGCGACCAGGTCGCGGTCATCGGCACCAACCACAAGATGGTGGTGTTCGGGCTCGACCAGGTGCCGGAGATGGCGCGTGGCCGCGGCGTGCGCCTGCAGAAATACACCAGCGCGCAACTGTCGGACATCACCACCTTCGAGCAGAAGCAGGGCCTGGCCTGGAAGGATTCCGCCGGCCGCGATCAGGGCCTGAGCTGGAAGGACCTGGCCGACTACCGCGGCAATCGCGCCGACGCCGGCCGCATCGCGCAGGGCCTGCCGAAGTCGAACAAGTTCAACCGGCCGATCGAGTAGCGGCGTAATAGTATCCGTCCGGCGGCCGTCTATATCGGACAGCGGGCGATCGCGACACGCGCGATCGCCGGGGACACGTCGGATGGCGCACTCGCATTCTCACCACCAGGGTCATGATCAGTCCCACGATCATGGCCACTCCCATGCGCACGGCCACGCCGGACACAGCCACGCGCCCGCGAGTTTCGGCGCGGCCTTCGCCATCGGCGTCTCGCTCAATACTCTCTTCGTCATCGCCGAGCTCGTCTTCGGCTATGCCGCCAACTCGCTGGCGCTGATCTCGGACGCGGTCCACAACCTCTCCGATGTCATGTCGCTGCTGCTGGCTTGGGGCGCCCTGTGGCTGTCGGGCCGCAGGCCGACCGACCGCCACACCTACGGCTATCGCCGTGCCTCGATCCTGGCGGCGTTGATCAATGCCGGCCTGCTGCTGCTCGTGGTCGGCGGCATCGCGGTGGAGGCCTTCGACCGGTTGCGCAGTCCGGGCGAGGTGGCGGGCGTCACCGTGCTGTGGGTCGCAGCGCTTGGCATCGTCATCAACGGCGCCACCGCGCTGCTGTTCATGCGCGGCCGCGACACCGACCTCAACATCCGCGGCGCCTATCTGCACATGGCGGCCGATGCCGCCGTATCTTTCGGCGTTGTCATTGCCGCCCTGGTCACGATCTGGACGGGGTGGTTGTGGGTCGATCCGGTGGTCAGCCTGCTCATCGCGCTGGTGGTGTTGCTGAGCGGCTGGGAGCTGGCGCGCGACAGCGTCAACCTCGCGCTCGATGCCGTGCCGCGCGACATTCAGCTGCCGGCGGTGCGCGATTATCTTGCCTCGCTCGATGGCGTCAGCGAGGTGCACGATCTCCACATCTGGCCGATGAGCACCAACGAGACCGCGCTGACTGTGCATCTGGTGCGGCCCGGCGGCACGGATGACGCATTTCTGCATCATGTCTGCGCCGAGCTGTCACACCGTTTCAACATCCAGCACCCGACCCTGCAGATCGAGGCCGACGGCTGCGCCTGCAAGCTCGCGCCGGCCGACGTCGTGTGAGCCGCGATGCGTCAGCTCCCCGCTGCGAGCCTGAGCAGCACGCCGGCGGCACAGGACGCCGCGAGCACCGTCAGCATGCCCTGCTTGAAGCGGATGATGGCCACCGCCGCGGCGAGCGCGAGCACCAGCGCCGGACCATCGACGCTCGAAAGCACGGGCGCGTCGAAATCCAGGCCGAAGCCGCTCACCGGAAAGGTCCGGTGAAACAGCGTATGCAGCGCGAACCAGATCGACAGGTTGAGGATCACGCCGACCACGGCGGCGGTGATCGCGCTCAATGCGCCCGCGAGACCCTTGTTGCCGCGCAGGCGTTCGATGTAGGGCGCGCCGACGAAGATCCACAGGAAGCAGGGCGTGAAGGTGACCCAGGTCGCGAGCAGGCCGCCCAGCGTCCCGGCGATGAGCGGCGACATGCTGCCGGGATCGCGCGCCGCGGCGATGAAGCCGACGAATTGCAGCACCATGATCAGCGGTCCCGGCGTGGTCTCGGCCATGCCGAGCCCGTCCAGCATCTCGGCGGGCGTGAGCCAATGATAGTGCTCGACCGCCTGCTGCCCGACATAGGCCAGCACCGCATAGGCGCCGCCGAACGTCACCAGCGCCATCTTGCTGAAGAACAGCGCGATCTGGCTGAACGTGCTGCCGGTGCCCTGCGTCGCCACCAGTGCGCCGACCGGCACCAGCCACAGCGCGAGCCAGACCAGCGCCGTGATCAGCGTTCGTCGCGCATTCGGCTTGGCGTGGTCAGGCAGCACCTCGCCGAGCGCGCTGTCGCCGTCGCCGTTGCCGCTGGATCCGTGGCCTGCGGCGGCGAACTCAGCCCGGCCGGCTCGCGCACCGAGATAGCCGATCAGGCCGGCCCCGATGATGATCAGCGGGAACGGGACCGCGAAGAAGAAGATCGCGATGAACGCACTCGCGGCGATGCCGATCATGACATTGTTGCGCAGAGCGCGGCTGCCGACGCGCACCACCGCCTGGATCACGATCGCGAGCACCGCGGCCTTCAGCCCGAAGAACAGCGCCTCGACGAACCAGACGTGGCCGAAGGCGACGTAGATCCAGCTCAACGCCATGATCGCGATGATGCCCGGCAGAATGAACAAGCCGCCGGCCATCAGGCCGCCGGCCGTGCGGTGCATCAGCCAGCCGATATAGGTCGCAAGCTGCTGCGCCTCGGGGCCGGGCAGCAGCATGCAGTAGTTGAGCGCGTGCAGGAACCGGCTCTCCGACACCCAGCGCTTCTCGTCGACGATGATGCGATGCATGACCGCGATCTGGCCGGCGGGACCGCCGAACGACAGCAGCGCCACCCGCAGCCAGACCCGGAATGCATCAGTGAAGCTGACGCCGTGGCCGGCGTCAGCTTCGGTAGGGGTTGTCGATGACGCGAGCTCGGTCACGGCTTGATCCTGTTGGTCGGCCAGTTGTGCGATTCGCCGGTGGCGTCGCGGCACCAGCGATAGAACGCATCATAGAGCGCAAGGCCAGCGTCGAGTTGGGCAAGATCGTCATCGTAGATGCGGGACAGACCCAGCGAGGCGGCGAGCAGCCCCGGCGCCTCCGGGCTGAGATCGAGCCGCGCGGTATCGGCCGCGCGCACGATGCTGGCCAGCCGCAGCAAGGCGGGCGTCGCCAGCCCGAACTCCTCGATCATCACATCGAAGGTGCAGAGCTCGCCGCGATGGCTCCAGAACGTGTTCTCGATGTCGAAGGCCGCAGCCTTGAATCGGTCGCTGACTGCTGCGACCTCGGACGGGACGACATAGAGGAACACGGCCTGCGGGTCGACGAAGCGCCGGATCAGCCAGGGGCAGGCGATGCGGTCGATCTTCGGCCGGGCGCGGGTCACCCACACCGTCCGGCCCTCGGCATCGCGCGGCGGCAGCTTGGCGACGGGGACCAGCGGCAGGTCCGCGGCCTTCCAGGCTTCGAAGCCGCCCGCCAGCGTTTCGGCCGCCGCCTTGGCGAGGCGCAGCCAGGCCGCTGCGCCCTGCGACAGCTTGGCGTCGCGCTGGCAGATGACGATCACGGTGCGTTCGGCGAATTCTGCGCCCCATTGGGGGGCGTCCTCGGCGCGGCGCCGGATGGCGCCAGGCACGAGACGTGGATCGGCGGCGAAATCTTCTTCAGTCCGCACGTCGATAACGACCGGGCACTGTGGCGTTCCGATCAGTCGGTTGAGCTTGTCAGGAGAAATCGCTGCAAAGGATGACATGATGCGTCCTCGTGTCAAAATGACGGGACGCGATACTTGGGCATGTCGCCTCGTGGGGAGATCGCGAAGTCCCCATGCGCAACATTACAGCGGAACCGGTTCCGCATGTCAACCGCGAGGCGCACGCGGCGCTGTGGTAACATGAGGTCCTGCGCCGCGCGGCGGCCTGGACCGAGACGGACGTAGATCGAGGAGAACGATCGATGCCATCGCAAGCAGATCATTGGGCGCACGATCATGTCTTCCTGGGCGCCCAGCACGAGCGGAACGAGCGCCGCACCTGGGTCGTGGTCGGTTTGACCTTGGTGATGATGGCCGGCGAGATCGCCGCCGGCTCGCTGTTCGGGTCGATGGCGCTGCTCGCCGACGGCTGGCACATGGGGACGCATGCGGCGGCGCTCGGCATCGCCGGGCTGGCTTACCTGTTTGCCCGCCGGCACATGCGCAATCCGTCGTTCACCTTCGGCACCGGCAAGTTCGGCGAGCTGGCCGCCTTCTCCAGCGCCATCATCCTTCTGATCATCGCCATCCAGGTGGCGTATGAAAGCGCGAGCCGGCTTTTGAGCCCGGTACCGATCGCCTATGGCGAGGCGATCGCGGTCGCCGTCCTCGGACTTTTCGTGAACCTGGTCAGCGCCTGGCTGCTGGCCGACTCTCACCAGCACCACCATCACGCGCATCACCACCACGCCGAGCATCATCACGACGACCACGATCATCATCACCACCACCACGACCATCACGACAACAATCTGCGCGCAGCCTATCTGCACGTGCTGGCGGATGCGGCGACCTCGCTGCTTGCGATCGGCGCACTTCTGATCGGCATGTATCTGGGCTGGAGCTGGGCTGACGCCGCCGTGGGCCTGATCGGCAGCGCCGTGATCGCAAGCTGGGCCTATGGCCTGATCCGCGACGCCGGTGCCGTGCTGCTCGACGTCAATGGCGATCGGCGGCTGGAGGCCACCATCCGGGCGCGGCTGGAGGCGGGAGGAGACCGCGTCACCGACCTGCATCTCTGGCAGGTCGGCCCCGGTCACCGGGCCGTGGTCGTCTCGATCGTTTCCAATACACCGCTGGCGCCGGCGATGTACAAGCAGCGCCTGAGAGACTTGCACGGACTGAGCCATGTCACGGTCGAGGTGGAGCATGGCCTGCATGTCTGATAAGTGCTTCTTGCTTCACATTGATGGACTGCACCGATGCCCGTAACGATCTATCACAATCCGGCCTGCGGCACCTCGCGCAACACGCTTGCAATGATCCGCGCCTCGGGCGAGGAACCCGATGTCATCGAGTATCTGAAGACGCCGCTCAGCCGCGAGCAGCTGATTGCGCTGATCAATGCGATGGGGGTCAAGGTGCGCGACCTTCTGCGCGAGAAGGGGACGCCTTATGCGGAGCTCGGACTCGGCGATCCCAAGTGGACGGACGACCAACTGATCGGCGCGATGCTCGCGCATCCGATCCTGATCAACCGGCCGATCGTGGTGACCGGCAAGGGCGCGCGGCTCTGCCGCCCCTCTGAGCTCGTGCTCGACCTGCTGGACCATCCCGTTGCGTCGTTCACCAAGGAGGATGGCGAAGTGGTGAGTTCGTCCGCCTGAATTGTTTGCGGAAAAGCAGAGTGTGACGCGTTGGTGAGTTGACCCATGGACACGGCGACCCGTCTGGAAGTGATCAACTGGCTCGTGGCTCAGAGCCTGACCGGCATGCCGGAAAACGAGATTCTGCGCGGCTTCTGCGAGCGTTGCTGCGCGGCCGGGCTGGAATTGTCGCGCAGCCTTGCGATCATCGATACGCTGCATCCGATTTTCGAAGGGCGCGGCTTCCGCTGGAACGATTGCGACACGAACGAAGCCGACAGCTTTGAATATGGCTCCAGCAATGCGGGAGAGGCGGCACAGAACTGGCGGCGCTCGGTCTTCCACCACATGCTGGAGAACGGTGACGATGAGTTCAACATTGACCTGATGGATTGCGCGCATCTCGATTTTCCGATCATCGATGATCTTTCCGCACAGGGGCATCGGCACTATCTCGCCTTCGTGCACCGGTTCGGCGAAGCAGGCACGCTCGGCCAGATGGACTGCTTCTATTCGAACTGGCTGACGCGACGTGACGGCGGCTTCACCGACACGCAGATCGGCGCATTGCGGGACCTGGTCCCGCTGCTCGCGCTGACGATCAAGTCCGCACAGCAGGTCGACATCGTGCGCACGCTGGGCCGCGTCTATCTCGGCCGCGATGCGTCGGAGCAGGTGCTGCGTGGCCGGATCTCCCGCGGTGTCACCGAGCGCATCAATCCAGTGTTGTGGTTCTCCGATCTGCGCGGCTCGACCGCGATCTCCGAGAGCATCTCGCCGGACGAGATCATCCCGCTGCTCAACGACTATGCGGAAGCCTCGATCGACGCGATCTACGACGCCGGCGGCGACGTGCTGAAGCTGATCGGCGACGGCGTGCTGGCGATCTTCACGGGCGGCGACATGGCGAAGGCCCGGCACGCCGCGCTGCGGGCGGAGCATCGATTTCGGCTCAACATGCGCAAGCTCAACACCCGGCGCGCCGGCGAGGGCCGGCCGGTGACGTCGGCCTATGTCGGCCTGCATGTCGGGGAGGTCTTCTACGGCAACATCGGCAGCGATGACCGGCTCGATTTCACGGTGGTGGGACCGGCCGTCAACGAGGTCAGCCGCATCGCCTCGATGTGCCGCTCGGTCGATCGCGAACTGCTGGCGTCGTCCGAGTTCTGCCAGGGTCTCGATGATGAGGGGCGCCGCTATCTCGTCTCGACCGGTCGCTATGCGCTACGCGGCATCGGCCGTGCGCAGGATCTGTTCACGCTGGACCCGGATCTCGCGGCGAGTGCGTCGGCGACGAAGGCCTATGAGAGTTATCTGGCGGACGACATGTCGCATCCTTGACCCACGTCAATGCCCGGACGGAGCTATTCTGCCCAGCATCATCAGCCCGGGGAGATGATGCTCATGTACACGCATATTCTGCTGCCGACCGACGGGTCGGACCTGTCCAAGGCCGCGATCAGGCATGGTGTCGCGCTGGCGAAGGCGACTGGCGCCAAGGTCACCGCGCTGGTGGTCTCCACGCCGCTTCATTCTCTGGTCGTCGATCCCCTCGCGGCGACCAAGGCGCTGGAGCAGTACAAGATGCTCGTGGCCGATCAGACCGCGAAATACCTCGATCATGTGAAGGACGAGGCCGAACGTGCCGGCGTCGCCTGCGCCACGCTCTGCGTCGAGCACGACAAGCCCTATGAGGCCATCGTCGAAACCGCGCGGGACAAGGACTGCGATCTGGTGCTGATGGCCTCGCACGGCCTGCGTGGCGTTTCGGCGATCCTGGGCAGCGAGACGCTGAAGGTGCTGACGCATTCGACCGTGCCGATCCTCGTGTATCGCTAGGCCGGCTGTGGCTGCGGCTGGCGCGCGATCGTGACGACGGGGGATGTCAGGATCACCAGCATCTGCAGGCCGAAGATGAGGGCGGCGAGATAGAGACACGCGTCGGCGCCGTAGCGGCTGCCGACCAGAGCGCCGAGCAGCGAGCCCAGCGGGCGGGCGCCGTAGCTCAGGATGTTGATGGCCGAGACGCGCCCGAGCAGCGCGGCCGGCGTCACCGACTGCCGCAGGGTGGTGGTCGAGATCACCCAGAGAATCGGGCCCGCGCCGAGCAGGAAGAAGCTGAGGGCCGCGAGGGAGGGGAAGGGGATCAGGGTCGTGAGCGCCATCACCAGCGCCGCGGCAAAGCCGGTGACGGGGCCGAGCCCGATCACGGTGCCGAACGGCAGGCGCCCCATGATGCGCGTCGCCAGCAGGGCGCCGCTGACCATGCCGACGCCGAACATCGACAGCACCGTGCCGACGCCGCTGGCGGACAGGCCGAGCCGGTGGACAGCGTAGGGCACGAAGGCCGCGAGCAGCAGGAAGTGCGCGGTGTTGAAGATGAACTGCGTGATGAACACCGGGCGCAGCAGCGGATGGTGCCGCACGAACGCCAGACCTTCCCGGAGGTCGGCCAGCGGATGGCGGCGCGGCGCGGGCGCACGAGCGGGCTCCGCGATTCCGGCCAGACAGAGTGCGGCGACCAGCGACAGCGCTGCGGCGCAGGCGAAGGCTGGCGCGCCGCCGATTCCGCCCACCAGCATGCCGCCCAGCGCGGGACCGCAGGCGAAGGCAATGGTACGGGCGAGCTCGATCCGCGCATTCGCGGTCGTCAGCTGAGTTGCGGAGACCAGACTCGGCACCAAAGCCGGCGCGGCAACACTGAAGACGACCGTGCCACACACCGCGGCGAAGCCGAGCGCCGCGAGCAGCGGCAGCGTGAGCATGCCGGTCGCGAGTGCCACCAGAATCGCGAGCAGCGCGAGCGCCCGCAACGCTTCCGCTGCGGCCATCAGCAGCCGTCGCGGCATGCGGTCGGCGAGCAGCCCTGCAGGGATCGCGAACAGCACGAAGGGGGCGGTCAATGCCGTCTGCAGCAGCCCGGTCTCGCCCTCGCCGACACCCAGCGTGAGCACGGCGACGATCGGCGCGGCGGCGAGCGCGATCTGCTCGGCCGATTGCGCGGTGAGGTTGGACCAGGCGAGACGATGGAAGCTGGCGGGCAGGGCGGGCGGAGGAGGCATGATGGGCAACCTGATGTGATGATGCGGCCATCATCTGCGCGAGGCCTCCTCGCGCCCACCCGCTTCCTGATCTCCGGCAGCCCTCGCGCTGCTGACGTCCTATGCTGCGGTCGGTGCTTCGGCCAAGCCCCACTCCGGAGGCAGGGTGCGGAACGCCAGATGCGTGCCGGCATTCAGCGGCGCCGTCCTGAAGCCGAACCGGTGCCAGGCCAGCGCCAGGGAATGCTTGGTGTAGATCGAGATGTGGCCGTTGCGTGGCGCGACATACCACCACGACATGCCCTGGCTGTCGAAGTCGTCCGGCTGGGTCAATGTCGAGTAGAACACTGCGCCCGGCTCGGCCACGCACGCCGCCATGGCTCCGATCGTGGCCAGCGGATCGGGCACGTGCTCGAGCGTCTCGAAGCAGGTCACGAGATCGTACTTGCCCTCGGGACGGGTCGCGTGCTCCGGCACCATCGGGTCGTAGGTGACGGCTTCGGCAAAGCCGTGGGCGCGCAGGCTGGTGCAAAGCACGTCGTTGCCGCCGCCGAAGTCGAGCACCCGCATCGTCGCCTTGTGGGGCGCCCAGAAGCGTGCGATCGCCGCGGCATTGTCGGTGGGCCGCTTGACCCGGTAGTCGGGGTCCACGGCCTCATAGCCCTCGTTGTAGATATGCGTCTTGAACTGGTCGACGCTCCAGTCGTCGAACGCATCCGTGAACAGGAAGCCGCAGTCGGCGCAACGCCGATAATAGATCGGGACGCCCGCCAGCGGCGCGCGATACGCATGCGCCGTCTGGCAGGGGCGGTTCATGTCGACGACGCCGTAAAGATCGGCAGGACCGTCACAGATCTTGCAGAGTGTAGAAGCGGTCGAGGGGGGCCGGAGGCCGAGTGGTGCAGACTGCATGGAATGCCATCAGGGGAGGCGGACCGGGCCCGGTTCACTCGCTGCATCGAACCGGGCCGGCGAATCGCCAGCGCGAGCAGGGAAATCATGGAGCGGTACTGGAATATTTCCAGCTTTCGCTTGCCGATGGTCTCAAAATGGCCTGCAGTTGCAAATAAGTTGCATTAAAGGCGCGTTTCGTTCAGGATAGCACCATGGACGCAAAACCGTCAGATATTTCGCAACTGCACGCCATGGTTCCGCCGGGCGACGGCCGGGTGCATGGTGGCTGGCGTGGCGAGCGCGGCGATCCGTCGCTCGGCAACATGTTCGCTTCGGTGCGGACCTCCGCCAAGGGCTCGCTCTGGCGAAAGCTGCTCGCCTTCCTCGGACCGGGTTACCTCGTCGCGGTTGGCTACATGGACCCCGGCAATTGGGCGACCTCGCTCGCCGGCGGCTCCAAGTTCGGCTACGTGCTGCTCTCGGTCGCGCTGCTCTCGAACCTGATGGCGATCGTGCTGCAGTCGCTATGCACGCGGCTGGGCGTTGCGACCGGCCGTGACCTTGCCCAGGCGTGCCGCGATTCGACCCCGCGCTGGGTTTCGGTGCCGTTGTGGTTGTCGGCGGAGATCGCCATCACGGCCACTGATCTGGCCGAGGTGATCGGCACCGCGATCGGCCTCAGCCTCCTGTTCGGTCTGCCGCTGTCGATCGGCGTTTGCGTCACGGCGCTCGACGTCTTCCTGATCCTGGCCCTGCAGGCCTTCGGCTTCCGCTGGATCGAGGCATTTGTGGTCGCGCTGCTCGGCATCATCGCGCTTTGCTTCGCGGTCCAAATTGCCATGGCGCAGCCGGACTGGGGCGAGGTGGTCAAGGGCTTCGTGCCGAGCGGGCAGCTGATCGCCAATCCCGAGATGCTTTATCTGGCGCTCGGCATTCTCGGCGCGACCGTGATGCCGCACAATCTGTATCTCCACTCCGGGCTGGTGCAGACCCGCGGCTATGGCGACAGTCCGGAGGACAAGCGCGAGGCCATCGCGCTGTCCACGATCGATTCGACGATCGCGCTGTGTCTGGCGCTCACCATCAACGCCTCGATCCTGATCCTGGCGGCGGCGACGTTCCACAAGACCGGGCAACTCGACGTTGCCGAACTCGACCAGGCGCATTCGTTCCTGGCGCCGCTGCTGGGATCGACGCTGGCGCCGACGCTGTTTGCGATCGCGCTGCTGTGCTGCGGCCTGAACTCCACGATCACCGCCACCTTGTCCGGGCAGATCGTGATGGAAGGATTTCTGCAGTGGCGGATCGCGCCCTGGCTGCGCCGCCTGATCACCCGCATGATCGCGATCGTGCCCGCCGTCGTCGTGACGATCTGGGCCGGCGAGAAGGCGACCGGCCAGCTTCTGATCCTCAGTCAGGTCGTGCTCAGCCTGCAGCTGCCCTTCGCGATCGTGCCGCTGGTTCTGATCACGGCCAGCCGCGCCAAGATGGGGCAGTTCGTGGCGCCGCGCTGGCTGACCGCGACTGCCGGCCTGATCGCGATTGCGATCATCGCGCTCAATGCCAAGCTGGTGTGGGATCTGGCATTGGGATGAAGACAGGCGAATGGGGCGTAGCGAATATTCGCTACTCGCCATTCCTCATTCCTGCGGCTCCGGGGCGGTTTGCCCCTCGGCATCCACCCGCAGCCACCCGGCGGCCGCGAGCCGCTGTTGCGGCAGATAGCGGCTCTTGTAGTCCATTTTCTTCGAGCCTTCGATCCAGTAGCCGAGATAGACGTAGGGCAGCCCCTGGCGCCGGGCGCGGGCGAGATGATCGAGGATCATGAACGTGCCCAGCGAGCGCGTGGTCTCGGAGGGGTCGAAGAAGGAATAGACCATCGACAGCCCGTCGCTGAGCACGTCCGTCAGGGCAACCGCGACCAGCTCGCCGCCACGCGCATTCGGCCCGTTGCTCAGGTTGCGGCGGCGATACTCGATGATTCGGGTCTCGACATGGCTGTCCTCGACCATCATGGCGTAGTCCAGCACCGTCATGTCGGCCATGCCGCCGTGACGGTGGCGGTGATCGAGATAGCTGCGGAAGATGGAATACTGCTCGGAGGTCGGCACCGCGCTGCGCTGTTCACCGACCAGGTCGGAGTTGCGCGCGAGCACCTTGCGGAAGTTGCGCGACGGCCTGAATTCGTTGGCGATCACGCGGACCGAGACGCAGGCGCGGCACTGGTCACAGGCGGGGCGATAGGCGATCGACTGGCTGCGGCGGAAGCCGCCATGGGTCAGCAGGTCGTTGAGGTCCGTCGCCTTGTCGCCAACCAGATGCGTGAACACCTTGCGTTCCTGTCGCCCGGGCAGATACGGGCAGGGCGAGGGCGCGGTCAGGTAGAACTGGGGGGTGTCACGCGAGTGCTGGGTCAAGGAACGTCGTGAGCCTCCGAGGCGATCATGAACAGAATTGCGCCCCGAAGGCGGCCGGTCAATCGCTTTTGATGGACTGCCTGATGCATCACCACGTGCGGGCCGGTTCGACCGGTTGCGAACGCACCGACGTGTTGATCACGACGGTTCCGAGAACAATATCGTGCAGCAGCCGCCGGCGACCGTTGAACAGCCCGACCAGCAGGACCAAGGGCGACAGCACCGACACCGAGATCCAGAAGCAGACCGCATGCACGGCACCGAGCACGAAATAGGCCGGTGCCCCGTACCAGGTCCGCACCTCCAGATCCATCAGCCGCATGCCGATCGTGGCCGAATGCGGGCCGCCGATGGTTGCGCCGTAATAGACGATCGCCCAGATCACCGACGCCGGTGAGACGAGCCAGAACAGCGCCCAGCCCAGACCGAGCGTGATCAGGCCGAAGACGGCAATGAAGATCACGGCCAGGATCACCGGAACTGCGAGAATGAGCAGATCGATCAGAAACGCAACCATGCGCCGCATCAGCACGCCGCGAAACAGCTCCGGCTGCAGCTGGGGATCGTAGGCATGCGGTCGCAGCTCGGCGCCGCCGCTGGACCAGCCGCCGCCATTGCCTGAGCCCGTATACGCCATGGATGTACCCTCCCGAATTGGCAACCACGACATGGGAACCGCACCCGCGCTTGCAAGAGGACTCTTGCGCCGCACGCGGCAAATTTCGCCCGATTTGATGCGCGGAAGGTCGCTTTGGCGCAGACACGCGAGACCATGGCGCTGATCTGCGCCATCGGCCGCGCGGCGACAGGACGTCGGTTCAGTCGCGACGGCGCAGCCGCTCGGCGGCCTGCGGCGCGAAATAGGTGAGAACGCCGTCGGCGCCGGCGCGCTTGAAGCCGAGCAGGCTCTCCATCATCGCCCGATCGCCGTCGATCCAGCCATTGTTGGCGGCCGCCGCGATCATCGCGTATTCGCCCGACACCTGGTAGGCGAAGGTCGGCATGCCGAACGTGTCCTTCACGCGCCTGACGACGTCCAGATAGGGCATGCCCGGCTTGATCATCACCATGTCGGCGCCCTCGGCGATGTCGAGCTCGACCTCGCGTAGCGCCTCGTCCGAATTGGCGTTGTCCATCTGATAGGTGCGCTTGTCGCCGGTCAGCGTCTTGGCCGAGCCGATCGCGTCGCGGAACGGGCCGTAGAAGGCCGAGGCATATTTGGCCGCGTAGGCCATGATCTGGACGTCGAGGAATCCCGCCTGGTCCAGCGCCTGGCGGATGGCGCCGACCCGGCCGTCCATCATGTCGGAGGGCGCGATGATATCGCAGCCGGCTTCCGCCTGGACCAGGGCCTGGCGAACCAGGACCGCGACGGTCTCGTCGTTGAGGATGCGGCCGTCCCTGATCAGGCCGTCGTGGCCGTGGCTCGTGAACGGATCGAGCGCCACGTCACAGAGCACGCCGATCTCCGGGAACTCCTTCTTGATCGCACGCACCGCTTGGCAGACCAGATTGTCCGGGTTGCACGCCTCCGAGCCATATTCGTCGCGCAGTGACGGTTCGGTATAGGGGAACAATGCGATACAGGGGATGTCGAGCTTGGCAGCACGTTCGGCATCGCGCACGATCTCGTCGACGCTCAGCCGTTCGACGCCCGGCATCGAGGCGACGGTGCTGCGGGTCCTGTCGCCTTCGACCACGAACAGGGGCCAGATCAGGTCATCGGTGGTGAGGACGTTCTCGCGCACCAGACGGCGGGCCCATTCGGCCTTGCGGTTGCGGCGGGGCCGGACGGTAAGATCGAGAGCCGGCGGCGTTCCCGTGGCCGTGCTGCGCGCGACATCGCGCATTTCGATCGGGCGGCCGAATTTGATCGCCATGGGGTGCTGGCTCCTTGAGCTGGCCGGCGAGCCGGAGGATTTGATTTGTTGTAATTCCAACAATCTGTAGCACTTTGGCCATGCGGCGTCACTTGACCTGACGCAAGCTGCCCAGTTGATTTCGCCGCGCCGCCCGGCCAACAATCGCCATCCTCCTGGTCCTTGAGAAGCCTGCCATGAAGTCTGCCATGATGACCTGTCCGATCCGCCCGAGCCGACATGCCTGAAATCCCTTCGGCGCGAGATCTCGCGCGCGACAACGCCGCCATGTCGGTCGCGGCCCTGTCGGCTGAGCGGCAGGAGAGCGACGATAATGTCTGGACGCGCCGGCTCGTGCTGTTCCTGCGGGTCATGGCCATGCTGTCGATCGTCAAGGGGCTCTACCACTGGGCCCAGGTGACCGGCTTCATCGGCGGCGAGGATGATGCGTTCGAGAATCAGGCGATGGCCTGGCAGGCCGCCACGGTCTACTTCGCGGTGATCGAGCTCGTCGCGGCCGTCGGCCTGTGGCTGGCGACGCCGTGGGGCGCCGTGGTGTGGCTGACCACGGTGGTGTCGATGGCGGTGATCGAGCTGATGTTTCCCGGCATCTATGGCGGCAATCTGCTGGTGGTCGGCGGCGAGGCGATCATGCTGGCCGCCTATCTCGTGCTGGCCTGGATGGCGGCGCGCGAGCGACCACCATAGGAGGTGACCACCGTAGGTGGTGGATCGCATTCGTTGTCCCGCATAAATCTTTTCAGCGCGATGCGGGTAACGTTTCGAACACCTTAAGAGCGCTTGCCACAGCTGTTACAGAGACCTTAGCGGCGCGGGCCCGACGTGTTTTGGAATGCGACAGGGAGCGAAACAGAGCGCGAACATCGCGCTTCGACCGTCAACGGACTCTTGCAAAAGCGCCTGTAATTACAGGCTTAAAAGAGGATTCACTCTCCGCGATTCATTCTCTCTTTATGCTCTTATTTAAGGCGATCTTCAAAGCACCCCTCTTAAGCTCGTTTTATCAGACGAGACAAAAGTTTCGTCGAATAAGTCGACAAAACGACGACAGGGGAAGTGTCATGATGAAAGCCGTTGCAACGGCCGTGGAGACTGCTGCGCCGGGCCAAGGCGGCACCGTGCAGTCACTTTATCTGGAAGCACTGACGCTGGTGGAGCGGCTGCATCGCCGCCTGCTCGACGTCATCAAGGACGAGTTCGATCGTCGCGGTCGTTCCGACATCAACTCGGTCCAGGCGCTGCTGCTCTACAACATCGGCGACAAGGAGCTGACCGCGGGCGAGCTGCGCACGCGCGGCTATTATCTCGGCTCCAACGTGTCCTACAATCTGAAGAAGCTGGTCGAGCTCGGCTTCCTCGACCACCAGCGCTCGCGCGTCGACCGCCGTTCGGTCCGCATCCGCCTGACCCCGCAGGGCCAGGAGATCCGCCGCATCGTCGACTCGCTGTATCAGAAGCACGTCAAGACCGTTGAGCAGGTCGGCGGCATTTCGAGCGAGGAATTCTCGACCCTCAACAAGTCGCTGCATCGCCTCGAGCGGTTCTGGACCGACCAGATCCTGTATCGGCTCTGACGCGGTCGCGATCTTTCGGCTGAGCCGGCCTCCGCCCCTCGGACCAAGACCGGTGCGCTGCCCATCGTCTGTCTTCTTACTTTGCGCCGGCCCCCCTTTCGGGTCGGCGCTGTTGTTTGTTTCGCGCCCGCAAAACCGTTCGCTCCGATTTGGAACCAAATCACGCCTCTGAGGCTTATCCCCGCCGGAGGTCGGATCATGCTGCACGATCGCGGAATGCAGGTGATGAACGTGGAGATGGTCAGCGACGCCTATGCGATCGCGGCCAACTACCTGTGCCTGTCCGGCGTCCTGCCGGACACGATGACGCCGGACGAACGGCTCGTCGACATCATC
>JBARNF010000095.1:0-2869 GCA_049802835.1 Bradyrhizobium sp. | reverse complement strand
CCCTCACCCCAACCCTCTCCCCGTAAGAACGGGGAGAGGGAGCGCACCGTTCGTGCCGTAACTAGTTAGTCAAGCCGCCACCTGCCTTGCCGCGGCAAGGTTCGCCAGCGCCTCGTCGAGCTTGTCGCGGTCGATCGGCTTGATCAGGAAGCCGTCCATGCCCGCCTCGAAGCAGGCATAGCGATCCTCGACCAGCGTGTTGGCCGTCAGCGCCAGGATCGGGGTCCGCCGGCCGGGCTCGGAGGCTTCCTGCGCGCGAATGCGCTTGGCCGCAGCGATGCCGTTCAGGCGCGGCATCTGCACATCCATCAGGATCAGGTCATAGGGTGTGCCGGCCGAGCGCGCGGCCGCCCAGGAGTCCAGGGCCGCTTCGCCGTGCGCGGCGATCACGGCCTGATGGCCGAGCTTGGTCAGCAGCGAGCGCATCAGCAGCGCGTTGATGTCGTTATCTTCGGCAACGAGGATCGACAGCCCCGTTCCGCCGCCTGCAACCAGAGAAGGCGACATGGCGATGATGGACTCCTCGGCAAGCGTCGGCGTCGTCGCATCGGGCACGACGGCAAGGCGACCGGCGAGGGACGCGGCGCGCAGCGGCTTGACGAGATAGCCGTTGAATGGCGCAGCCGGCATCAGCTCGTGGCGGCTCACCGGCGTCACCAGCACGATCAGCCGCATCGTATGATGTTGCGCGGTCTCGCCCAGGCGTCGCGCGGTGTCGCTGCCGATCGCATCGTCGACCAGCACGGCGTGCCACGCGCGCTCCGGCAGCAGGGCCGCGGCCACCTCCGTCTCGGCGACGAAGCAGGTCTGCGCACCCCAGTTCTGCAGCCGCCGTTCGATCAGCTCGGCCTGCAGGCCAGCCGGCGCGATCAGCATGATCGATTGGCCGGTCAGATCGGGGCCGCGGAAGCTGTTCTGTTCACCGCGCTCCAACGCCGGCGGCAGCGGCACGGACACCTCGAAGGTGGAGCCTGTGCCGAGTGCGCTCTGCAGCGAGATGCGGCCGCCCATCCGTTTGACGATCCGGTCCGAGATTGCAAGGCCAAGGCCGGTACCGCCGAAGCTGCGCGCGACACTGTCATCGGCCTGCTCGAACTCGCGGAAGATGCGCTGTTGCGCGTCGGCGGCAATGCCGATGCCGGTATCGCGCACCCGGAAGCTGATCTCGTTCGGCCAGATTCCCGGCTCGGTGATCAGCGCGACGCCGCCGGATGTCGTGAACTTGATGGCATTGCCGGCGAGGTTGAGCAACACTTGGCGAAGGCGCGCCGCATCGCCCGTCACCCACGTCGGCAACCGCTCATCCATATAGGCCGCGATTTCGAGCTGCTTGGCCTGGGCGCGCGGCGCCAGGAGTTCGGTGATGTCCTCGATCAACGCCACCAGCGAGAACGGCTGCGCTTCGAGCGCCAACTTGCCGGCCTCGATCTTGGAATAGTCGAGCAGCTCCTCGATCAACGACATCAGGGCCTCGCCCGAGGTTCTGACCGCTTTGGCATAGGTCGTCTGCTCCGGCGTCAGCTGGGTCTCGAGCAGCAGCCCGCTCATGCCGAGGATGCCGTTCAGCGGCGTGCGGATCTCGTGGCTGGCCATCGCCAGGAAGCGCGATTTGGCGCGGCTGGCGGCGTTCGCCTGGTCGCGCGCGTCGGCGAGCGCGCGCTCGGTCTCGGTGCGGTCGGTGACGTCGCGGCCGACGCATTGCAGCAGGGCCGGCTGGCCGGCATCGGCGCGTATCAGCGCCTCGCGCCAGGCGATCCAGCGCGGTCCGATCGCGCTCTCGATGCGCTGGTCGTGGACGCGCGTGCCGCTGGGCTCGAGCGCGCTGTCGCCTTGCTCGATCAGCTCCAAGGCGAATTGGCTGCCGAGCAGGTTTTCGCGATCGAGGCCCGCCATCTGGCAATAGGCGTCGTTGACGAAAACGATCCTATCGCCGGCATCGCGCATCACGATCAGGTCGCCCTGCTGCTCGAACAGGTTTCGCGCGCGCTGCTCGGCTTCCTGCAGTTCCCAGTTCCGGTCCGCCAGCACCTCGTTGTGAAGCGCGATCTTGTGCGTCTTTTTGGCGACGAAGCGCAGCCGCATGCTCAGGGTCGCCAGTCCGACGCAGGCGAGCGCGAACAGAAAGCTCGCGCCGATCGCAAAGGCGTGCGGATTATAGCCGGAGTTTTCCGACAGGCTCGCCTTGATGAAGCCGTAGGCGCCGCCGAACCCGGCGGAGAAGATCATCAGCGCGCGCAGGATCGTGACCACGGTCCGGTGACGGCGCATGAACCGGCGCAGGTGCAGCCTGATGCGAAACATCCGTCCCATCTCAATCACCCCTGACGACTTCCATCCCGTGTCATGGCCGGTCCGCACCATGCGGAGTCGGTATTGCTGAGACTTTGAAAGATCATGCACGTGCGATCGGACCGTGCAGAGATGGTGAACCGGGCGTTAGCCCGACTCACAGAACCGGATTGGCCGGCGGTGAATCGTGGTTGCGCGCCGCGACGATCAGCGCGGCGGCCTCCCGCGCCGTGACATGGCTGGAGCGGACGTAGATGCGATAGTCGGCGGGGCCATCCGCCGCGCTGTCACGCGCCAGGTAGATCCGCGGCGCACCCGGGAGCGGATCGGCCGCGATCGCGACGACCTGCGTGGCGGCGGTCACGCCGCAGCCCTGGTCCTCAGTGACGGCCGCATCGTCGACCACGACGAAGTCCGCCGTGTCCGGACTGTCGGCCAGCGCGACGCGGACGGTCGCCAGCGCCGGGTCATCGGTGAAATCGACATGGAGGTCGGCATGGAAGGGCGTAGAGCCGAGCGCGACGGTGTCGGCTCCAATGGCAATGCACGGCTGTGGGGAGGGCGCCAATTCGAGTCTGGC
>JBARNF010000094.1:0-3539 GCA_049802835.1 Bradyrhizobium sp. | reverse complement strand
AGACCGTCGTCCACTGGACGCCCGTCTGCAGGTAGGACCGCAGGGTGCCGTACTCGGTCTGCGTGCGCAGGTCGAGGCTGACGACTCCGCGGACGCGGAAGCCGAAGTCGCTCGTGTCGGTGCGGGTATAGCGGCCGCCCGTGCCGTCGCCGGCGCCGATCGGAATGCCGCCGCCGTTCGCTCCGTATTCCGTCTGGACGCGGAGATAGGAGCCGACCTTGATGCACGTATCCGTGCCCGGGACGTACCAGAACCCCGCCCCGTACAGGCTGCAGACCTTCACGTACTCGACCGGCTTGGCCTTGACGGGAAGATCGGCGGCCTGCGCCCCGACGACCGCAACGATACCCGCTGCGGAGCCGAGGAGAAGGCTTTTGATCATTGACATTTGTGACCCTCCAATTGGTGCGGAAGGGTTCCGTTTTCCCCCCACCCGCGCTCCCATATCCATGCTGTAAACAAGGATATGGCTTGACATAAATTGTGTATAAATATTCTTCCGCCAGTTCAATCGGAGAGTGACTGCGGAAGGCCCTCTCAGGTCGGGTTTTCCGACTGTGTTGCGAAAAAAGCACATCTGCTTCCGCGCCCTGGTCCGCATCCGAGCGCTGCGCTTATAGCCTGCGGAAACCTAAATATAGTCAATGAATATAAGCATATAGCCAGACACGCCATTGTGATCTCGTCGAGCTGGGGCAGGCGATATTTCATCTCCGGGCATTTTTGCAGGGTGCCGGCAGGGCCAAGCGATGCAAACGTGCAACATTCTCGTCTGACTCCAGGCCAATAAATATAAGATAGCCTGCTTATAAACATAGTATAATTAAATAAATATCGTATAAATAACGTGATCATGTACTCGGCGACCGCGTCACAGATTCCGAAGCCGGCGCCAGGCGATAGCCGACCCCGAGTTCGGTGACCAGGATGCGCGGCTGATTGGGATCTACTTCGATCTTCTGCCGCAACTTGCGGACGAAGATGCGCAGATACTGCGTGTCGTCGACGTGGTCCTGCCCCCACACCTGCCGCAGCAGATCCTGATGCGTAATTACGTTGCCGGAGTGCTGCGCGAGAATCTGCAGCAGCCGATACTCCTTGGGAGTGAGGTTGAGGCGCTCGCCGTCGCGATGGACGGCGCGCGCGGCGAAATCGATGAGCAGGCCTTCGATTCGCAACACGCTCCCGCCGGCGCTGCGGCGACTCTGCCGGCGCAACGCGACCTTGGCGCGCGCCAGCAATTCCGACATGCCGAACGGCTTCACCACGTAGTCGTCCGCCCCGAGCTCGAGCAGCCGCACTTTTTCCGCCTCGTTCGATCGCACCGACAGCACGATCACCGGAACGGCCGACCACGAGCGCAGACGCTCGAGCACGTCCGAGCCGTCGATGTCGGGCAGCGCGAGGTCGAGGATGACGAGATCGGTCATGTTCAACGTGGCCAGCCGAATCGCGTCCTGGCCGTTCGCGGCCTCCAGGACGGAAAAACCCTCCAGCTCGAACCCGGCGCGGAGAAAACGCCGGATCTGAACCTCGTCGTCGACGATGAGGACGGTGGGCTGCGGATCGCTCATCGGCTTGCGGCGTCCTTTCGCGCCACCCGCGCGGAAAGTGGCAGGGAGATGCGGACGGTCGTTCCCTTGTCCTCGCCGGCGCTGACGGCCTCGACCCGGCCGCCATGGACGCTGACGAACGAATGGGCGATCCAGAATCCGAGCCCCGAGCCGGGCTTCATCGCAGAATAACGGCGGCCGCGGAAGAACCTCTGGCCGAGCGAAGCGCGATCCTCGAGCGACAGGCCGACCCCCTCGTCGGTGACCGACAGCACGAAGTCGTCGTCCCCGCATCGCCCGCCGATCCGGATGGTCGATCCCGCCGGGGAATATTTTGCGGCATTTTCCACGATCAACTGGAGCGTGCGCTCGACGAGCCGCGTGTCGACATGCAGCAGCACCAGCTCGTCCGGCAACGCCAGCTCCAGCTTGTGATCGGCGAGCTGGTTGCGGCAGTGCTCCACCGCCGCATTGACGAGGTCGGCCGGCTCCGACCATTCGAGCTTGGGTTGCAGCCCCTCGCTGCTGATGCGCGTCGCGTCGAGCAGGTTCTGGATGTCGTTGTTGAGCCGGTCCGCCTCCTCCCGCACGATGTTGGCGAGCGCCGCGAGCCGCGGCTCGCCGGTCACCGCCGGCGCGCTGCAGAGAACCGTGGTGGCGCCGAGGATGGACGCCAGCGGCGTGCGCAGCTCATGCGAGATCGACCCGATCAGGGCATCGCGGAACTGTTCCGCCTCCTCGCGCATGCGGGCATCGGTGAGAGCACGGGACAGACCCATCCGCTCGAGCGTCACGGCTGCGTCCGCGAGCAGCGCTTCGATGCGCGCTTGCATCTCGTGGTCGGACGAGTCCGTGCGTGGACCGAGGTCGATGGCGATCACGCCGAACTCGCTCTTCTGCGGCACCACCGAGCTCACCAGCCACAAATGCTGCGCTCCGTCGTCGACGATGCGGACGGCTTCGACCGTCAATCCGCCGGCAAGCAGAGCGGTGGCCGCGGTGCGGATCTGCGGCGGGACATCGGCGCCGCAATGCGCCGGGATGCTCGTGAGGCCGTTCGGACCGAACAAGGCGACCTGTCGCCCCACCAGGCTGGCGAGATGCTGCTGGATGCCCTCGAAAAGGTCGGACAGGGAGCTCACCTCGGCCAGGCGCCGGGAGAAGGCGTAGAGATGGCGGATCTCGACCTCGCGCCGGCGCGCGAGCTCCGTCTCCCGGCGCGAGCGCGCCGCCAACAGGCTGGTCGTCACGGCGACGATCACGAACAGCGCCAGGCTCATGACGCGCGGCTTGTCCTCGATGTAGAAGCTGTAGATCGGCTTGTAGAAGAAGAAGGCGGTGGAGGCCGCGCCCGCGAACGTGGTCACGAGCGCCGCCAGCACCCCCCAGCGGATCGCCGCGATGTAAACTGGCACCAGGAAGGTGATGGCGACCGGCGGCAGCTCGCCGAACCAGTAGCGCAGCAGCGCGAGCACAACCGCCACGATCGCAACCGTGCAGAGCGCCAGGACGATGCCACGCAGTCCCCCCGGGCTCGCCAGATCGGCGACCCATTCGATCCGTTCGTTCCTGCGCGTCTGCATTACCGACGGTCTTCCAATGATCGGGAACGGTAACTCCGGACGGCGACGATCGCCCCCGCGAGGACCGCCACCTGCCAATGTAGCATCATCATGATAGCCCGCACGGGTGCGCGGTGTCGCGTGCCTCTCCCCTATCCGCCGAACAACAGGTCGCGCATCATCTGCTCGACCGGCTCGACGGCGCGCAGCGCCTGCCGCAGCCGGTCGCGATCGCGCGGCGAGAGGAGCTTGACCGGCACGGCGTTCGAGGCGGACCTGCCGTGCTCGATGTCGTCGATCTGCCGGGCGAGGATCAGCTCGAGAAACACGCCATGCGCCTCGGCCAGTGCCGCGAGATCGCGCCCGCCGCCGATGCCGAGGGCGCCGAGGCCGGCGAGGCGCGCCGGGGTCGAGCGCGCGAGCA
>JBARNF010000093.1:0-11611 GCA_049802835.1 Bradyrhizobium sp. | reverse complement strand
GTGGCGGAGAGAGTGGGATTCGAACCCACGGTACGGTTTCCCGCACACACGCTTTCCAAGCGTGCGCCTTAAGCCACTCGGCCATCTCTCCGGCGGCCCTCTCTTGGCGGGGTCCGCGGCGTTTTGCAAGCCGAGCGGGGGGCTAGGCGGCAAATTTCCCCCAAATCGCTGATAAAAATCATCAATCCGCCCTCGTTGCAGGCTCGATCGGGGGCCGCCGCCCCCCGCCAGCCGATTGATGAACCAGGCGGCCGAGCCGCACGACCACTAATTCGCGGCCCCGCCGCTCCGGGCTGTCCATGAGGGATTCTCCGCCATGCCGTCACACGTCCCTACCCGCCTCGCCGTCCTGCTGTCCGCGGTGCTGAGCGTGATCGCAGCCGGCGCGGCGCGCGCCGATCAATGCACCAAGCAGGGCGTCGACGTGACCTGCGACGACGGCCGCAAAGGGATATGGCAGGGCGATGCGATCCTGTGGCCGGATGGGACCAAGTCGAGCCTGAAGCCGCACCCGTCCGTCATCGTCGGCAACAAGGCCTCCGTCGTCGTCGGTCCCGGCGTGTTCGTCGGCCAGGGCAATGGCATGGTGCCGATGGACAATCCGAGCTCGCCGAACAAGCTCCGCTGCGCCGTGTTGGAGGGCGTGTCCTACTGCCACTGAGCAGCCCGACGCGCCACTGCGCCTTCGGCAACTCGACTGGGTTCACCGGGTTCAGTGATAGCGGGCGCTCGATGTCGCCAGACGGCTGGCGAGGAATCCTGCCGGCGCCGCCGGCAGAGGTTCGATCTCGGCGGCCTCCTGGGCCTCGTTGTCCTGCAGCGCTTCCAGAAAATCCGCGAACCATTGCTGGATCGAATGACGGCGCAGCTTCGCCATCATGAGCTCATAGCGCATCCGGCGCTCGTTGAGCGGCATCGACAAGGCCATCGCGATGGTGCGCGCCATGCCGTCGATGTCATGCGGATTGACGATGAGGGCGGAATCGAGCTCGTTGGCGGCGCCGGCGAATTTCGACAGCACCAGCACGCCGGGATCGACCGGACTCTGGGCCGCGACATACTCCTTGGCGACGAGGTTCATGCCGTCCTGCAGCGGCGTGACCACGCCGACCTGTGCGCTGCGATAGAGACCGGCCAGCACGTTCTGGCCGTAGCCCTTGTTGAGATAGCGGATCGGCGTCCAGTCGGCCTCGCCGTGGCGGCCATTGACCTCGCTGACCAGACGCGCAACCTCGCTCTGCAGATTGCCATAGGCCTCGATCGATTCGCGCGACAGCGTCGCGATCTGCAGCAGCGACGCGGCGCGCAACAGCGTCGGATGCATCGTCCACATGCGGTCGAAGGCATTGATGCGGTTGACCAGGCCCTTGGAATAATCGAGCCGGTCGACGCCGATGGCGAGCTTCTCGCCATGCAGGCTGCGGCGCAGCCGCGACACGTCCGGATGCGATGCCGCCTTGGCGGCGGATGCCGCGAACTTGTCGGCATCGATGCCGATCGGGAAGACCGCAAGACGCGTGCGGCCGTGACGCGATTTGACGATGCCGGCGCGCACCTGCAGGCCGAGATCGGCGCGGACGCAGGCAATGAAGTTCTCGCGATCATCCTCGGTCTGGAAGCCGATCAGATCATAGGCAAGCATCGCATTCACCAGATCACGATGATTCGGCACGCTGTCGATGACGCTGCGGGCGGGCCATGGCGTGTGCAGGAAGAAGCCGATCGGGCTCTTCACGCCGAGCGTGCGCAGCTCCGCGCCGAGCGAGAGAAAATGATAGTCCTGGATCCAGAACAGCGTCTCCGGCTTCTGGAACCGCAGCAGCGCGCGCGCGACGAAGGCGTTGACCTCGCGATAGGAACGATAGTCGTCCTGCGACACGCTGATCAGATCGCTGCGCGAATGCAGCGCCGGCCAGAGCGCGGAGTTGGCGAAGCCTTCGTAATAGCCGGCATAATGCGCGGCGGGGAAATCCAACAGCGCCAGCGCGCCGGCGCCGATCTGCTCGATCTGCGCAATCGGTTCCATCTGCGCGCCATCACGCACACGGCCCGAGGAACCCACCCAAACTGCTCCAGACTTCTCCACAACGGGCAGCAGAGCTGCCGCAAGTCCGCCGGTCATTGGCTCGCTGGCCTTGCCACGCGCCACCCGATTCGAAACCACGACGAGGTTCACAGCTCCCCTCCTGTTGATCATGTCGGTTAACAGCTGTTCATCAATATGGTTCCGGGCCACCCTTTCAACCAATTGAAACCGAATTCGGGCAGCGGCGCGCAGTAATCACAGCGTAAAGCAACTCAGAGCATTTCTAATCAATGAGCCGATTGCGCGCTGTGCGAACGCGACGCAGATGGAACTACGAATGGAACCACAACTGAAACTGCTGTGCTCAGCGCGGCGACACTGAATTAGTTCCACCTTGCGCGAGGCGCGACAGGAACGCGCGCACGTCGTCTGGTGCGTCGAAATGTCCGTCGACGCCGAGCGCACGGCGGCCGACCGAGAACGACAGGCCGGCAAAATCGGGCATGATCGCAAATACCGATTCGTCGGTGACGTCGTCGCCGATGAAGAATGGCTTGCGCCCGGCGAATGGCGCGCGCCGCATCAGTTCGCGCACGCCGCTCGCCTTGGTGAAGCCGGCATGCTTGATCTCGCAGACGCATTTTCCAGGCAGCACCTCGATCGGCGCGCCCGGCAGCTCGGCGCGGATGCGCGATACTTCTTCGTAGATCGCCTTCTCCGCCTGCGGCGCAAGACGATAATGCAGCGCCAGCGAATAGCCTTTGTCTTCGAGCAGAATGCCGGGGCTGAGCTTGGCGATGGCAGCAAGTCTGCGCTTCAGCTCCTTGTCCATCGGCGGCGCCTTGATGGAATCGCCCTCGCTGCCGGTGGCGAGCCGCATCTCCGCGCCGTGGCCCCCGACGGCGGGATAGATCTCCGGCGCGAAGATGAGATCGATGTCGTTGAGCGAGCGGCCGGAGACCAGCGCCAATGCTCCGGAGGTTCGTTGCAGCAAGATGTTCAACGTCTCCGCCAGTCCCGGCGGCACCCACACTTCGCGCGGCGTCGGCGCGAGATCGAGCAGGGTGCCGTCGATGTCGAGCAGGATCGCGACCTCGTGCAGATGCGGCACCAGGCTCGCGGGCGCCGGAACGATCTCGGCCGGCTCATCGGATGACGTGGACATGCGCGCTGCAATCAGTTCTGGCTTTTCGAACATTATACTCTACTCCATGACGGCGAGCGGACGCGCGACTTCTTCGAGCGACTTGCGCTCCGCGCCGACCGCATAGCGCCAGGCAACGAGCGCCGCCGCCAGCATCAACGCCGCGCCGAACAGGTATCCGGCGAACACGGCATCGCGCACGCCGCTGTCGAGCAGCGCGCCGAACAGCACTGGTCCGGCAACGCCGCCGATGCCGGTACCGATCGCGTAGAACAACGCGATGGCGAGTGCGCGGACTTCAAGCGGAAAATTCTCCGACACGGTGAGATAGGCCGCGCTCGCCGCGGGCGACGCGAAGAAGAAGATCACCATCCAGGCCGCGGTCTGCGTCTCCGCACTCAGCACTCCGATCGAGAACAGATAACCGGTCAGCGCAAGCAGCACGCCAGAGACGCCGTAAGTGAAGGTGATCATGGCGCGGCGGCCGAGCGTGTCGAACAGCCGTCCCAGCAGCAGCGACCCCAAAACGTTGCCGGCCGCGAACGGCAGGATGTACCAGCCGACATGATCGGATTTGATGCCGTAGAAATCGGTCAGCACCAGCGCGAAGGTGAAGAAGATCGCGTTGTAGAAGAAGGCCTGGGCGATCATCAGCGTCAGTCCGACCAGCGAGCGCTGGCGATAGACCGAGAACAGCGTGTGCGCGACCTCTGCGAGCGGCGTGTGGTCGCGCATGCGCAGGCGAAGCTTCGGCAGTGATTTTGCGCGCTCTTCGCGGTCGTGGCCGGTGACGTCGCGCTCGATCTCGGCGACGATTCGATGCGCCTCCTCGGGATGGCCATGGATCATCAGCCAGCGCGGGCTCTCCGGAATCCACATCCGCATGATCAGCACGACGAGGCCAAGGCAGGCGCCGATGCCGTAAGCCAGCCGCCAGCCGAGATCGGGACCTGCAATCTCGGGATCGAGCAGCACGATAGCGCCGGCCGCGCCGAGCGCGGCACCGAGCCAGAAGCTTCCGTTGATCATCAGATCGGTCCAGCCGCGATAGCGCGCCGGCACCAACTCCTGGATCGTCGAGTTGATCGCAGTGTATTCTCCACCGATTCCGGCGCCGGTGAGAAAGCGAAACAGCGCGTATGTGGCGACGTTCCACGACAGCGCGGTCGCCGCGGTGGCCGACAGATAGAGCGCGAGCGTGATGAAGAACAGTTTTCTGCGGCCGATGCGGTCGGTCAGCCAGCCGAAGCCGAGCGCACCGAGGACTGCGCCGGCGAGATAGGCGCTGTTGGCGAGGCCGATGTCGAGATTGGAGAAGTGCAGGCTGGGGCTCTGCTTGAGCGCACCTGAGAGCGCGCCGGCGAGCGTGACTTCGAGACCATCGAGCACCCAGGTGATGCCAAGCGCGAGCACGACGCGCGTGTGGAACGGACTCCAGCGGAGATCGTCAAGCCGCGCGGGGATGTTGGTCTCGATGATCCCGCCCTGGCCCGGCGTGCCGCGCGCCGGATCGCCGGATTGCGGCGCTGGCGTGACGACGCGAAGCTCGGGTGCGGATGCCTGTCGGAGTGCCATGGAATCCCAATGCGACGGCGCGGGTCGCACCGCATGCTTGACCGAGAGGATGAAGCAAATGCGGCACCGAAACCGTGCCGCTGCGACCCAACGTCTCGCCGTGAGGAGGGTTCCCCGGCAGAGCACGGGAACTCGGCTCTCGCCAACGTGCCCGTTCTGACCGGGCCCATTCTATAGACCGGATTCCGCCTCACACTCACCTGTCGTCCCGGGCAAGCGAGCGCGACCCGGGATCCATACCGCGTGAGAGCTAATTGAGGCGCGCAACTGATACCACCCGCTCAACGTCCGCCGCGGCGTATGGGTCTCCGCTTTCGCGGGGACGACAGCGCAATGCTGGGCGGAATAACGAACCTCGCGGGCAGTTACGGGCGACCGGCCTGATCCCGGCGAGCCCTACGCCGCGCGGATGTTGGCCATGAAGCGGCTGAGCTGCTCGCGCAACCGCGCGCTCTCCGAGGACAGCGACTGGGCCGAGCGCAACACCTCCTCCGAGGCGGAGCCGGTTTCGGTCGCGCCGCGATTGACCTGGGTGATATCGGTCGCCGCCGCTTGCGTGCCCGCGGCGACGCTCTGCACGTTCCGGGCGATCTCCTGCGTGGCGCCGCCCTGCTGCTCCACGGCGGTCGCGATCGACGAGGCGATGGTCGATATCTGACGAATCGTGCCGCCGATCTGCTTGATCGCGGTCACCGACTCCTGAGTCGCGGCCTGCATGCCGGAGATGTGGTTGGAGATGTCGTCGGTCGCCTTGGCGGTCTGCTCGGCCAGCGATTTGACCTCGGAGGCGACGACGGCGAAGCCGCGCCCGGCGTCGCCGGCACGCGCCGCCTCGATGGTGGCGTTCAGCGCCAGCAGGTTGGTCTGCTCGGCGATCGCTGTGATCAGCTTGACGACGTCGCCGATCTCCTGCGCCGCGCGCGACAGCTTGCCGATGCGGCCGTCGGTCTCCTCGGCCTGGGCGACCGCCGATTCGGCGATGCGGCTGGACTCGCGGACCTGGCGGCCGATCTCGTTGACCGAGGCCGACAGCTCGTCGGTGGCGCTCGCCACCGAGTGGATGCGGCCCGTGGCCTGGTCGGAGGTCCCGCTGACCCGGCTCGCCAGTGACTGTGTCGTCTCCGCGGTGCGCGTCAAGGTCGAGGCGGCATGCTCGAGCTGCTCGGCCGAGGTCGAGACGTTGGACACGATGGAGCCGACGGCGGTCTCGAACTCGTCGGCGAAACGAATGAGCTCGGCCCGGCGCGCCGCGCCAGCCGCCTTGTTCTGGGCGTCCTGCGTCGCGGCGTCGCGCTCGGCCTTGGCGACGGCCTGGACCTTGAACTCTTCGACCGCGGCGGCCATCTCGCCGATCTCGTCGCTGCGGCCGAGGCCCGGCAGCCGGACGTCGAAATTGCCGGAGGCGAGCTCGCGCATGGCCTTGCACATCGTGATCATCGGCTTGGAAATACCGTTGCCGAGCATCAGCGCCAGGGCAGCGCCGAGCGCCAGGCCGCCGACGGCGAGAATTGCGATCAGCCGTTCGATTTCGGCAATGGTGGCATTGCTGGCGGCCTCGATCCGCTGCTGGTCGGCGGCGAGGTCGGACCTCAGTCCGTTCGACAGGCCTAGGATCTCGGTGGCCGCGCTGCCCATGTCCTGCACCAGTTTCGCCAGCGCCTTGGAGTTGTCCGAGAACTTGATGAAGGCGGCGCGATACTGCTTGATGAGGTCGCCGAGCTCGGCGACACGCTGCGTCACCTTGTCGTCATTGGCGTAGATCGTGACCAGCGACGTTTCCAGGAAACGCGTCCGGGCAATGGCGCCATCCGCCGTCTTGGGATCGGGCTTGGCGATGAAGGTGCCGACCAGGGCGGCAGCGGTCAGATACTGGCCGGTCAGGTCCTTGGCCGTGGTCTGCACACTGGGCAGCCCCGCCAGCGCCGCCGTATCGGCCAGGTCGTCGAACTTGTAGCGGATCTTGTTGCCGACGATGCCGATCTGGTCGGTCGCCAGCTTCGCATTGTCGCGGGTCAAGGCGACGATGTCCGAGAAGATCTTGGCGAAGGTCTGAAACTGCGTCTGCAGCTTGCCGAGTTGCGCCCGCCGCTCCGCCGCGCGTGTCGCCGCCATCGACTTGTCGATCGCGGCCTGCAACGACTGTTGAGCCGCCGTGGCGGCCGCCTCGTCCTCCGGCTTGCCGGTCAGCGCGAAATAACGGGCCAACGCCTGATAGGAGACGAGCTCGCGGTCGATGGTCCTGGCAGCATCGGCCTCCGCGACGCTCACCCGATAGGATGCGACGGCGGCAGCCACCTTTTCAAAACCGAAATAAGCAAAACCGATGCTGGCGGCGGAGATCGCCAGCACGACCGCAAAACCGAGGAAGATCTTGGCGCGGAAGCGCAGGGTCAGAAAATTGCCACGCCGCGACTGCGGCGCCAGATGCGCAGACATTCCCACCCCCGACAGTCGATTCTTTATTGACCAGAGCCGTCCAGCCCGGATGCAAAGCACCAGACCGTGATCAAAACTACGTCACAATGGCTAAGGGCCGGTAAATGGGCAGCACCCGCGTACAGTCCGCCTCGAGGCGGCACCGGTGCCTCCGTGCGCCGGCACCACATGCGACCGAATCGCCGATGCCGCACGCAAGACGTCGCAATGACATCGGAGACGAAAATTCGAGTTGCAAAGTCCTGAGGGCGCTGTTTCTAATCAGAATAAGAATAATTCATCGGGAGGTTACTCGTGTCGACAGTCAAACTGACGGTGAACGGCAAGGCGGTCTCGGTCGAGGTCGAGGATCGCACCCTGCTCGTTCACCTTTTGCGGGATCATCTGAACCTCACCGGCACCCATGTCGGCTGCGATACCAGCCAATGCGGCGCCTGCGTCGTCCATATCGACGGCCGCTCGGTGAAGTCCTGCACCGTGCTGGCCGCCCAGGCGGCCGGCGCCAACGTCACCACCATCGAAGGTATTGCCAAGGGCGACGAGCTGCACCCCATGCAGGCCGCCTTCCGCGACAATCACGGCCTGCAATGCGGCTATTGCACGCCGGGCATGATCATGTCGGCCATCGATATTGTGCACCGCCACGGAGGTGAGCTCGATGAGGCCACTGTGCGTGAGGAGCTGGAAGGCAACATCTGCCGCTGCACCGGCTATCACAACATCGTCAAGGCCGTGCTCGACGCTGCGGGCCGGATGAAGGTCGCCCAGGCTGCCGAGTGAGGGCGGCCGAATAGAGCCGTCGGCTCTCGACGTCTTCAAACAAATACCGAGACACGACCGCCACGCGCGCTGGCCGCGGCGGGACAACAAAACTCCGGTAGGGGAGAATTCGCATGGGTATGGAAGGCATTGGCGCGAGCGTCGTCCGCAAGGAAGACAAGCGTTTCATCACCGGCAAGGGCCGGTACGTCGACGACATCAAGCTTCTGGGCATGACCTATGCCCATTTCATCCGCAGCCCGCACGCCCATGCCAAGGTCAAGAGCATCGACTCCTCGGCTGCCGAAGCGATGCCGGGCGTGGTCGCGGTTTTGACCGGCAAGCAGATCGTCGACGACAAGGTCGGCAACCTGATCTGCGGCTGGGCCATCACCTCCAAGGACGGCTCACCGATGAGGATGGGCGCATGGCCGGCGATGGCGCCGGAGACCGTGCGTTTCGTCGGCCAGGCCGTGGCGGTCGTGATCGCCGAGAGCAAGAACCTCGCGCGCGATGCCGCTGAAGCCGTGGTGGTCGAATATGAGGAGCTGCCGGCCGTGGCCGACATGCCCTCCGCGCTGAAGCCCGGCGCGCCGCAGCTGCACCCGGAAGCCCCCGGCAATGTCGTCTATGACTGGTCGATCGGCGACGAAGCCGCGGTCAACGCCGCCTTCTCCAAGGCCGCCAACGTCGTGAGCCTTGAGCTCACCAACAACCGGCTGGCCCCCAATGCGATGGAGCCGCGCGCGGCAATCGCCGATTACGACGCCGCCGAAGAGCATTTCACGCTCTACACGACGTCGCAGAACCCGCACGTCGCCCGCCTGGTGCTGTCGGCGTTCTACAACATCGCGCCCGAGCATAAGCTCCGCGTGATCGCGCCTGACGTCGGCGGCGGCTTCGGCTCCAAGATCTTCATCTATCCTGAGGAGATGGTGGCGCTGTGGGCCTCCAAGAAGGTCGGCCGCCCGGTGAAGTGGACCGGCGACCGCACCGAGGCGTTCCTGACCGACGCCCACGGCCGCGACCACATCTCCAAGGCCGAGATGGCGTTCGACGCCGACAACAAGATCATCGGTCTGCGGGTCAAGACCCACGCCAATTTCGGCGCCTACATGTCGCTGTTCTCGTCGTCGGTGCCGACCTATCTCTACGCGACCCTGCTGTCCGGCCAGTACAACATCCCGGCGATCTATGCCGAGGTGATGGGCGTCTACACCAACACCACGCCGGTCGACGCCTACCGCGGCGCGGGCCGTCCCGAGGCGAGCTACCTGCTCGAGCGGCTGATGGAGACGGCGGCACGCCAGTTCAAGGTGGATTCGGCCGATCTCAGGCGGAAGAACTTCATCACCCAGTTCCCGCATCAGACCCCGGTGATCATGGCCTACGATACCGGTGACTTCAACGCTTCGCTGGATTCGGCGATGAAGGCGATCGATTATGCAGGCTTCCCGGCGCGCAAGGCGGCGGCCAAGGCGGCCGGCAAGCTGCGCGGCATCGGCCTGTCCTGCTACATCGAAGCCTGCGGCATCGCGCCGTCGAAGGCGGTGGGCAGCCTCGGCGCCGGCGTCGGCTTGTGGGAATCCGCGGAGATCCGCGTCAACCCGGTCGGCACCATCGAGGTCCTCACCGGATCACACAGCCACGGCCAGGGCCACGAGACCACCTTCTGCCAGTTGATCGCCGAACGCCTGGGCGTGCCGATCAGCCAGGTCTCGATCGTCCACGGCGACACCGACAAGGTGCAGTTCGGCATGGGCACCTATGGCTCGCGCTCGGCCGCCGTCGGCCTGACCGCGATCCTGAAGGCGATGGAGAAGGTCGAGGCCAAGGCCAAGAAGATCGCGGCGCACGCGCTCGAAGCATCGGAAGGCGACATCGTCATCGAAAACGGCGAGTTCAAGGTGACCGGCACCGACAAGTCGATCGCGCTGCCGATGGTGGCGCTCGCCGCCTACACCGCGCACAACCTGCCCGACGGCATGGAGCCCGGATTAAAGGAGACCGCCTTCTACGATCCGACCAACTTCACCTTCCCGGCCGGCACCTATATCTGCGAGCTCGAGGTCGATGAGGCCACCGGCAAGACGTCGTTCGTCAACTTCGTTGCGGCGGACGATTTCGGTCGGCTGATCAACCCGATGATCGTCGAAGGCCAGGTCCATGGCGGCCTCGTCCAGGGCATCGGCCAGGCGCTGCTCGAGCACGCGATCTACGACGGCAACGGCCAGCCGATCACGGCGTCCTTCATGGACTACGCGATGCCGCGCGCCGACGACGTGCCCTCGTTCAAGCTCAGCCACACCACGACCCTGTGCCCGGGCAATCCGCTCGGCGTGAAGGGCTGCGGCGAGGCCGGCGCGATCGGCGCGTCCGCCGCCGTGATCAACGCGATCACGGATGCGATCGGCCACAACAAGCTGGAAATGCCGGCCACGCCCGACCGCGTCTGGCACGCGATCCACGGTTGATCGTCAGTCCGGGGCGCGCGCAGGCGCGCTCCGGGATCGGACATACGGTTTGAACCTTCGGGAATCCGGGTCTGCGCGCGCGACGCGCGTCCCGGAATGATCTCGAAAAAATTCAGGGAGCTTCCCATGTACGAGACGACCTATCACCGCGCCTCTTCGGTCGACGAAGCGGCGGCGCTGTTCGCCAAGGGCAGCGAGGCCAAGTTCTTGGCCGGCGGCCACACCCTGCTTCCGGTCATGAAGCAGCGCCTCGCCGGACCGTCCGATGTGATCGACATCGGCAAGATCAAGGACCTGATCGGCGTGCAGCTGACGGGCGACACGCTCGTCATCAAGGCCGCGACCACCTATTACGACATCATGACCAATGCCGACGTGAAGAAGGCGATCCCGGCGATCGCCTATCTCACCTCGGTACTCGGCGATCCCGCCGTGCGCCATCGCGGCACCATCGGCGGCTCGATCGCCAACAACGATCCGGCAGCGGATTTCCCGGCTGCCCTGATCTCGCTCGGCGCCGCCGTGAAGACCAACAAGCGCACGATCTCGGCGGATGATTTCTTCAAGGGCCTGTTCACGACCGCGCTCGAAGACGGCGAGATCATCACCGAAGTGGCGTTCCCGGTTCCGGAGAAGGCCGGCTACGCCAAGATGCGCCATCCGGCGTCACGTTTCGCGCTGACCGGCGTGTTCGTGACCAAGACCAAGGGCGGCGACGTCCGCGTCGCCGCCACCGGCGCCTCGCAGAGCGGCGTGATGCGCGTATCGGCGATCGAGGCGGCGCTGAAGTCGAACTGGTCGGCCTCGGCGATCGACGGCGTGACCGTGTCGTCTGCCGGACTGCTCAGCGACATCCACGGTTCCTCCGACTACCGCGCCAACCTGGTGAAGGTGATGGCGCAGCGCGCGGTGCAAGCGGCAGGCTGAGTTTGCAACGCGGATCATTCCGCACCGCGGCAGATCAAATTCAAAACGGCGCGCATCGCTGCGCGCCGTTTTGCTTTGCGGCATACAGCGCGCTTGCGTTGGCTTGCGCCGCGCGGGACAATCGGCATCAGGAAACGCCATTCGCGCGTGACGATATTTGATGGATGCGGACAGCAGCCAAGCACACCCACCCTCCCCTGGAGGGGGAGGGTCGGCTCACATCAGCGAAGCGATGTGAGCCGGGGTGGGGTGAATGACTGAAGCACCGGC
>JBARNF010000092.1:0-2457 GCA_049802835.1 Bradyrhizobium sp. | reverse complement strand
CCGAGATCACCTCGTTGTCGAGCACGATGGCGAACGGGCGGCCGACATTCTCCTGCGTGACCTGGGCGAAGCGGCGGGCGCCGTTGGTGTTGAAGCGGAACGAGACGATCGGCTCGCTGGTGCGCTGATCGAAGCCGGGCTGTGCGTCGGTCAGGTCCTCACCCGACACCATAATCCGCTTCTCGACCAGAACCGGGGTCCGCTGGTTGTTCTTGCCCTCGTAGAGAAGCTCCGAATCCGGCGGAATCCGTCCGCTCTGCACGGCTTCCTGCGGATTGACCGAGAGGTCGACGAGCCGGAAGGTCAGCTTCGCCGTCTTGCCGAGAATTTCCTTGAGGCGGGAGGGATCCTGGAGTCCGGGAACCTGCACCAGGATGCGGTCCGCGCCCTGCCGCTGGATCGACGGCTCGACCGTGCCGAGCTCGTTGACGCGCCGCTCGACGATCTGGATGGACTGATCGACCGACTGGCGGATGCGCTCGTTCATGGCGGCTTCGGTCACCGTCAGCCGGATGAGGCCGTTGCCGAGGTCGGAGATATCGATGGTGCGCTGGCCGGTTCCGCCGAGGAGGCCGCCGACCGGCTGCGACAGCTCGCGCAGCTTGGTCAGCGCCTGCGCGACGTCGGCGCTTTCACGGATGCGGACATCGACCCCGTCGGCGCGCGTGACCAGCCCGGTATAGCCGATGCGCGCATCGCGCAGCACGCGCCGGACGTCGTCGCGCAGCGTCTCGACCTTCTCCTTGCGCACCGCATTGGAGTCGACCTCGAGCAGGATGTGCGAGCCACCCTGCAGGTCGAGCCCGAGCACGATGTGGCGCTGCGCCCATTTGGGCCAGCGCTGCACCGTCGATTCGGGAAAGAAATTGGGCACGGCAAACAGGCAGACGACGAACGCCGTGATCAGGATTCCCGCCGCCTTCCACCGTGAAAAATAAAGCATGAGCCTCGTTCGCTTCGCCTGGACTGCGCCGGTCAGCGGTTACTTCGTGGCGCCGTCATCCTTCACCGGCTCGCCCTTGGCGCGCACCTCGCTCACCATACCGCGCAGCTGGCGGACGCGCACGCCGTCGGCGATCTCGACTTCGATCTGGTCGTCGTCGACCACCTTGGTGACCTTGCCAAGCAGGCCGCCGGAGGTGACGACGTTGTCGCCCCGCCGCAGATTCTTGACCATCTCCGTGTGCTGCTTGGCCCGCTTCTGCTGCGGGCGCAGGATCAGGAAGTACATGATCACGAATATAAGGACGAACGGCAGCAGCGACATCATCATATCGCTGCTCCCAGCTCCTGCGCCCTGGGCAAAGGCGGGCGTGATCATCATCGTTCGTCTCTCCTCGGCCGGCGGATGGGCGCCGGGAATCCGTCGCCCCCCATGGCCCCGGCTCTCGCGCCGAAGCCGCGCGGACTATACTGGCCGTCCACCCGATTGCAACGCCGTCCGGCGTTCCCCGACGCCGGACGGCGCAGTCGAGCACCGGAACGCCTTGCGGGCGGCCGTCGCGGCCGCTAAGGGGAGCGGCCGGAACACGCACGCCATGCCGAAAAATCCAAAGAATCCATCCATGAGCACCCCCGATTCGGACGCGTTGCAGCGGATTGCCGCTGCCCTGGACCGGCTCGCCCCGGCGCGCCCGGGCGGGCCCGATTTCGCCTGTGCGGATGCCTTCGTCTGGCATCCGGACGGCCGCCGGCTTGCGCCCGTCGCCCGCGTCAACCGCGTCGACATGTCGCTGCTCAAGGGAATCGACCGCATGCGCGACATCCTGGTCGAGAATACCGAGCGGTTCGCCCGTGCGCTGCCGGCCAACAATGCGCTCCTGTGGGGGGCGCGCGGCATGGGCAAGTCGTCGCTCGTCAAAGCGGCGCATGCGGCGGTCAATGCCGGGCTCGGCAAGCGCGCGGGGCTCCTCAAGCTGGTGGAGATCCATCGCGAGGACATCGAAAGCCTGCCCGATCTGATGGGCATGCTGCGCGGAGTCGACTACCGCTTCATCGTATTCTGCGACGACCTGTCGTTCGATGCCGAGGATACTTCGTACAAGTCCCTGAAGGCGGTGCTGGAGGGCGGCATCGAGGGGCGGCCGGAGAACGTCATCCTCTACGCCACGTCCAACCGGCGCCACCTCATGTCGCGCGACATGATGGAGAACGAGCGCTCGACCGCGATCAATCCGGGGGAAACGGTGGAGGAAAAGGTCTCGCTGTCCGACCGCTTCGGCCTCTGGCTCGGGTTCCACCGCTGCAGCCAGGACGAGTTCCTCGCCATGGTGGAGGGATACGCCGCCCATTACCGCATCCCAGCCGAGGCCGAAACGCTGCGCCGGGAAGCGCTGGAATGGGCGACGACGCGGGGATCGCGCTCCGGCCGCGTCGCCTGGCAGTATATCCAGGATCTGGCAGGCCGGCTGGGCGTGGCGTTGCGCGAGAGGTAGACGAAGCGGAGCGGCTGATCAG
>JBARNF010000091.1:0-4622 GCA_049802835.1 Bradyrhizobium sp. | reverse complement strand
CGATCGCGATCTCCACGCGGCGTTTTTTCGCGATCTCGCCCGCGGCGGCACGCAAGCTCGCGTCGAGCGCCTCCAGCGTGTCGGCATTGGCGCTGCGGCAGTCGATGGTGAAGGCGATCTCGCCGGGGATGACGTTGCGCGAGGGATTGGCGATCACGGCCTCGCCGATGGTGGCGACCGCGTTCGGTCCGAGCTTGAGCGCGATCTGCTCCAGGGTCAGCGCGAACTCCGACAGCGCCAGCAGCGCGTCGCGCCGCAGCGGCATCGGGGTCGAACCGGCATGGCTCTCGAAGCCGATGACCTTGCCGTCATACCAGAATACGCCCTGGCCGTGATCGACCACACCGATGGTCTTGTTCTCGGCTTCCAGGATCGGGCCCTGCTCGATGTGCAGCTCGACGAACCCTGAGAACTTCTGCGTGCCGACCTTGGCTTCGCCGCGATAGCCGATGCCGTCCAGCGCCGCGCCGACGGTCGTGCCTTCGCTATCCTTGCGCGACAAAATGTCCTCGACGGTGAAATCGCCGACATAGGCGGCGGAGGCCATCATGGCTGGCGCAAAGCGCGAGCCTTCCTCGTTGGTCCAGTTGACGATGCAGAGCGGGGCGTCGGTCTCGATGCCGGCATCGTTGAGCGTGCGGATCACCTCCAGCGCGCCGAGCGTGCCGAGGATGCCGTCGAACTTGCCACCGGTCGGCTGGGTGTCGAGATGCGAGCCGAGTCCGACCGGAGGCTTCGACATGTCGCGGCCTTTGCGAACGGCGAACATCGAGCCGAGCGTATCGACATGGACGTCGAGACCGGCATCCTTGCAGGCTTTGCGAAACCAGTCGCGCACCTGCTTGTCCTCCTGGCTCAGGGTCAGCCGGCGCACGCCGCCCTTCGGCGTGGCGCCGAACTTCGCCGTTTCATGAATGCTGTCCCAGAGGCGGGCGGAATCGATCTGCAGATTGGTGACGGCGCGGCTCATGCTTGAAGTCCCTGTACTCCGGCATCCTGTCCATCGCGCGCCGCAGCGACGGCGTCAACCGATGCGGCCGGATGGCTGGTCGTCTGCGCGGTTCTGGCTGCGAGCTCGGCAACGCGCTCGATCGCGACCATCTCGGGGGACGACAGCCAGCTCGCGGTGAAGGTCAGCGGCGGAATCCGCAAATCCGTCTTGAGCTCCTGCAGACGTCCGTTGGCGAGCTCCTGTGCGACGATCGCAGCGGGAATGACCGCGACGCCCAGCCCCTCGATCGCCATGTGGATCACGGTTGCCAGCGACGCACTGGCATGCAGCCGCATCGGCGGCAGATGCGGGCGATTGAACAGCGAGCGCACGTTGTCATAGGGCTGCGTCTTGCGCGGGAAAGTGATGATCGGAAACCGCGCCATCTCCTCCGCCGTGACAAGGCCAGGACCCAGGCCGAGGGCAGGGCTTGCCAGGAAGCTGATGTGATAGTCGCACAGCACGCGGCTGCGGATGCCCGGGGCCGAGGGCGAGCCGAGCGCGAAGGCGAGCTCGATCTCCTGCGCCAGCAGCCGCGCGTGCAGGTTGGGCGTCACGTCGACCTCGATCTCCAGCGACAGATTGGGATAGCTTTCGTTGACGCTCTTGATCAGCCGCGGCAGCCAGTCATGCACGATGGTCTCGGCGACGCCGAGCCGCAGCACGCCGCGCATCGCCGAGCGGTCACCGACCTCGGCCAGCATTTCGGCGCGCAGGCCGATCAGCTTCTCGGCGTAAACCAGCATCTGGCGGCCGCTCGCGGTCGGCGTGGCCACGCGATGGTCGCGGTTGAGCAGCTTGACGCCGAGCTCGCGCTCGAGCTGCGCGATGCGCTGGGAGATGGCCGGCTGAGTGGTGTTGAGGCGCTGCGCGGCGCCGCGGAAGCTGCCGAGTTTCACCACCCAGAGGAACGTTTCGATCGAACGGAAATCCGGCATCGTTGCCTGCCTGGGATCATCAGGATTTATCGATCCTGATTAAAAACGAAGATTAGACTTTATATCATGGCTGAGGTTGAGTGAGTTTGTCGAGATATTAGGCAAATGGCTCAAATGACTGTTTCTGTGGCAGCGCAGCAACCGGCCGGTGGACCCGGGCTTCTTCCCAGCCATCAGGCCCGCCTGGATTATCGCACCGGCAAGGGCTGGAGCACGGCCGGCGTCGCCAATGGCTTCGTCCAGGGCAATCTGGCGATCCTGCCGGAGAAATATGCCGGAGCCTTCCATCGCTTCTGCCAGCTCAACCCGAAGCCGTGCCCGATCATCGGCATGTCCGATCCGGGCGATCCGTACATCCCGGCGCTCGGCACCGATCTCGACATTCGCACCGACGTGCCGCGCTATCGCGTCTGGCGCGACGGCGAACTGGTCGAGGAGCCGACCGATCTGCTGGCGCATTGGCGCGACGATCTCGTGACCTTCGTGCTCGGCTGCTCGTTCTCATTTGAAGAAGCGCTGATGGCCGACGGGCTGCCGATCCGCCACATCGAGCAGGGCTGTCGCGTGCCGATGTACCGCACCAGCATCGCCTGTACGCCGTCGGGTCCGTTCGCGGGGCCGATGGTGGTGTCGATGCGCCCGTTCAAGCCGGCGCAGGCGATCCGCGCCGTACAGATCACGACGCGCTTTCCGGCCGTGCACGGCGCGCCGGTGCATCTCGGTCATCCCGACCAGATCGGCATTGCCGACATCGGCAAGCCGGACTATGGCGATCCGGTGCCGGTAGCTGCCGACGAAATCCCGGTATTCTGGGCCTGCGGAGTGACGCCGCAGGCCGTGATCGCGGCGGCCAAGCTGCCGTTCGCCATCACCCACGCGCCGGGCCTGATGCTGATCACCGATCTCAGGAACAAGGATCTCGCCGTGCTCTGATCGTCGCCGGACCGCTCGGACCTTTTGCCTTCATCGATCTCAGTCGTTTCACCAGAGGATCTTGCAATGACCATCACGCGCCGTAACGTCCTGCTTGGAGCCACCGCCGCCGCCGCGCTCGGACCGATCGCCGCCCGCGCCCAGACTTCAGAAGTGAAGATCGGCGTCATCTATCCGTTCTCCGGAGCGAGCGCGCAGATCGGCGTCGACGCGCAGCGCGCCTTCGAGACGGCGGCCGAGCTCATCAACGGCAAATACGACTACGACCTGCCGCTGGCGCGCACCGAGGGCTTGCCCGGCCTCGGCGGTGCCAAGATCAAGCTGGTGTTCGCCGACCATCAGGCCGATCCGCAGAAGGGCCGCGCCGAGGCCGAGCGCCTGATCACGCAGGAGAAGGTCGCCGCCGTCATCGGCTCGTATCAGAGCGCCGTCGCGGTCACCGCGAGCCAGATCTGTGAGCGCTACCAGATCCCGTATCTCTCGGCCGACAACTCCTCGCCGAGCCTGCACCGCCGCGGCCTGAAATACTATTTCCGCGCCGCGCCGCATGACGAGATGTTCTCGCAGGCGATGTTCGACTTCTTCGATGCGTTGAAGAAGAAGGGCACCAAGATCGAGACCTTGGCGCTGTTCCACGAGGACACCATCTTCGGCACCGATTCCAGCAATGCCCAGATCAAGCTTGCCAACGAGCGCGGCTACAAGATCGTGGCGGACATCAAGTATCGCGCCAACTCGCCGTCGCTGTCGGCCGAGGTGCAGCAGCTCAAGGCCGCCAATGCCGACGTGCTGATGCCGTCGAGCTACACCACCGACGGCATCCTGCTGGTCAAGACCATGGCCGAGCTCGGCTACAAGCCGAACGCGATCGTGGCGCAGGACGCCGGCTTCTCCGAGAAGGCGCTGTACGACGCGGTCGGCGACAAGCTCGAAGGCGTCATCTCGCGCGGCTCGTTCTCGCTCGATCTCGCCGCCAAGCGGCCGATGGTCGGCAAGATCAACGACATGTTTAAGGCCAAGTCGGGCAAGGACTTCAACGACTACTCGTCGCGCCAGTTCATGGGCCTGATCGTGATGGCCGACGCCATCAACCGCGCCAAGTCCGTTGACGGCGAGAAGATCCGCGACGCGCTGGCCGCGACCGAGATGCCGGGCGAGCAGACCATCATGCCGTGGAAGCGGGTGAAGTTTGACGAGAACGGCCAGAACAACGACGCCGATCCGGTGCTGCTGCAATATGTCGGCGGCAAGTTCGTCACCATCTTCCCGACCCAGGCGGCGGTGGCCGAAGCCACCTGGCCGATGAAGTAGGTATCTCCGGTGTCGTCCCGGGCAAGCCGCGACGCGCGCGAGCGCGTTGCGGCGCCGACCCGGGACCCATACTCCGAGGCCGTTGTTGGACGATGATTGGCCGTCGTCCTGCCACGCGAGACAGCCGTGGTTATGGGTCCTGGCTTTCGCCAGGACGACATCCAGTGTCACATCGAGAGTGGGGGCAAAATCTGTGACAGCAGAAACAATCATCCAAAGTCTCGCCAGCGGCCTGCTGATGGGCCTGCTGTACGGCCTGATCGCCGTGGGCTTGGCGCTGATCTTCGGCCTGATGGACGTCGTGAACTTCGCCCATGGCGAGTTCCTGATGATCGCGATGTATGCGAGCTTCTTCCTGTTCGCTTATTTCGCGCTCGACCCGTTGCTTGCCGCCCCGCTGGTTGCCGCGGCGCTGTTCGTGTTCGGAGCGGTGGTCTATCTGTTGATCG
>JBARNF010000090.1:0-3321 GCA_049802835.1 Bradyrhizobium sp. | reverse complement strand
CCCCCGCGCTGCGCCGCGCCGCGGCCGCGATGGCGTCGCGCACGCGCGTGACCACGGTCTCGGCGTCGAACGGCTTCTCGATGAAATCGAGCGCCCCGTTCTTGATCGCCTCGACCGCCATCGGGATGTCGCCCTGGCCGGAGATGATGAAGATCGGCACCGGATAATGCTTGGCGTTGAGCTCCTTGAGGATGTCGAGCCCGGAGCGGCCCGGCATGTGGACGTCGAGAATGATGCATTGCGGCAACCGGTTGCGCGCCGCGGCGAGGAAGGAGTGGCCGTCGGCGAAGCCGGTCACGTGATAGCCCTCCAGCGTCAACACGACGGACAGGGCGTCGCGGACGGAGGGATCGTCGTCGACGATGTGGATCTCGCCTGCCGGACTAGTGCTTTGCGCCATGATATCCGTCCTTCGTTACGGCAGTCTCGTCGTCGTCGACGCTCGTCGGCAACGGCAGCTCCAGGGTGAAGCAGGCCCCCTGCCCATTGCCGCCCGGGTCGACCGTCAGGCGGCCGCCGTGAGTCTGCGCGATCGTCCTGGAAATGGTGAGGCCGAGGCCCAGGCCCTGCGATTTCGACGAGGAGAACGCCTTGAACATCTCGGGGACCAGATCGCGGCTGATGCCGAGCCCGCTGTCGCGCACGCTCATGGATACGCCGAGCTCGGTGCGCTGCGTGGACACGTGGACATCCTGCGTCTCGCGGTCCTTGACCGCCTCGAGGGCGTTGCGCACCAGATTGACGACGATTTGTTGAATCTGCACCGGGTCGACCATCACCTGCGGCAGGTCGGGCGCCAGCGTGCGGAGGATGCGCGTGCCGGGACGGCTGCCGAGCACGGTCAGCTCGATCGCGTCCTCGATCAGCGGGTTGAGGCCGATCAGCCGCCGTACCGGATCGCGCTTCTCCACGAACTGGCGCATGCGCTGGATGATGCTGCCGGCCCGCTCGGCCTCGCGCACCGCCTTCTCCAGGATGCCCAGCACGCTGATCGGGAGCTGGTTGACCGCCGGCAGCTTGGCGCAGGCGCGCTCGACCGCCTGCAGATACAGCATCAGCGCGGTGAGCGGCTGGTTGAGCTCGTGGGCGAGCGCCGCCCCCATCTCGTCGATGGCGGAGACGCGGGCCATGCGCACGAGGTTGGCCTGCAGCTCCTTGAGCCGCTGCTCGCTCTCGTTGCGCGCGCGCAGATCGCGCAGGATGCCGATGAACTGCCGGTTCCCCTCGGTGCGCGCCTCGCCCACCGAGAGATGCACCGGGATGATGGTGCCGTCGCGGTGCCGCGCCTTCACCTCGCGGCCGATGCCGATGATCTTGCGGCGGCCGGTGTCGCGATAGTTCTTGAGATAGGCGTCGTGGTCGTCGGCGTATTCCGGCGGCATGATCATCTTGACGTTGCGCCCGAGCACCTCGGCGGCGGGATAGCCGAACAGGCGCTCGCACGCCTTGTTGTACATGAGCACGGTGCCGAGCTCGTCGATGACGAGGATGCCGTCGACCGCGGTGTCGAGCACGCTCGTGAGCTGCGATTCGGACATGCCCATCATCGACCGCCGCGCGCTGGCGCCGCCCCCGCCCTTGGGGGCATCGGGGCGCTCGAACGGTTTGACCGTCACGGGGGAACGTCGTCCCATAAGCCTACGAGCCATTATTATAAGTAGTTGTCCATAACTAGCGGACGGATGGCGGGTAATGCAACTTGAATTGATGCGCCGCCCACCGGTTGCCGCCTCCCGGCGACAACCAGGACGATGGACAATACCGCAGTAGTTGTGCTGACTTGTCGGGCACGGTCGGCGAGCCCCCGGCCGCGGCGCAGGAGCCGGCATGCTGCAAGGCTGGGTCGTCATCGCCGTTGCGCTCGGCTACATCGGGCTGTTGTTCCTGGTGGCGAGCTACGGCGACCGCGCGCGGCGCATCGGCCGCGACGGCCGCTCGCGTCTCATCTACCCGCTGTCGCTGGCGATCTACTGCACCTCCTGGACCTTTTTCGGCTCGGTCGGGCTCGCCTCGCGTACCGGCTTCGACTTCCTCGCCATCTATCTCGGCCCGATCCTGATGGTCGGATTCTGCACGCCGCTGCTGCGCCGCGTCATCCGGCTTGCCAAGTCGCAGAACATCACCTCGGTCGCCGACCTCATCGGCGCCCGCTACGGCAAGAGCCAGGCCGTGGCGGCGACGGTGGCGCTGATCGCGATCATCGGCTCGGTGCCCTACATCGCATTGCAGCTGAAGGCTGTCGCATCCTCGCTGGAGACCATCCTGATCGACGATCGCGCCTTCGCCCACATTCCGATCGTCGGCGACATGGCGCTGATGGTGACGCTCGCAATGGCGATATTCGCGGTGCTGTTCGGCACCCGCCAGACCGACGCCACCGAGCACCAGCACGGCCTGATGCTGGCGGTCGCGACCGAGTCGATCATCAAGCTGGTGGCCTTCATCGCGGCCGGCGCGTTCGTCACCTTCTGGATGTTCTCGCCGGTCGAGCTGATCGAGCGGGCGATGAAGTCGCCGGAGGCCGAGCGCGCGCTGGAATACGTGCCGGGCATCGGCAGCTTCCTGACCATGACCTTGCTGTCGTTCTGCGCCGCGATGCTGCTGCCGCGCCAGTTCCACGTCAGCGTGGTCGAGAACGCCGACGACGCGCAGGTGTCGCGCGCGCGCTGGCTGTTTCCGCTCTATCTCGTCGCGATCAATCTGTTCGTGATCCCGATCGCGCTCGCCGGCCTCATCACCTTCCCGTTCGGCGCGATCGACAGCGACATGTACGTGCTGGCGCTGCCGATCGAGGCCAATTCGCAATGGCTGTCGATCCTCGTCTTCGTCGGCGGCCTCTCCGCCGCCACCGCCATGGTGATCGTCGAATGCGTCGCGCTGTCGATCATGGTCTGCAACGACATCGTGGTGCCGCTGGTGCTGCAGCGCCAGCAGGCGCAGCGCGAGATCGGGCGCGACTTCGCCGGCTTCCTGCTCGGCACCCGCCGCATCGCGATCTTCGCCATCATGGTGATGGCCTACTTCTACTACCGCGCGCTCGGCACCACCCAGCTTGCCGCGATCGGCCTGTTGTCCTTTGCCGCGATCGCGCAGCTCGCGCCGAGCTTCTTCGGCGGCCTGTTGTGGCGGCGCGCCACCGCACGCGGCGCCATCGGCGGCATGCTGGTGGGCTTCGCGGTCTGGCTCTACACGCTGTTCATCCCGAGCTTCCTCGACACCTCGACGACGGGCATCCTGTTCCTGCAGCACGGCCCGTTCGGCCTCGATGCTCTCAGGCCACAGGCGCTGCTCGGCACCGACCTGCCGCCACTGCTGCACGGC
>JBARNF010000089.1:0-4972 GCA_049802835.1 Bradyrhizobium sp. | reverse complement strand
CTGCCCGTCGCGCCAGTTTGCCGCATGCTGCGGCCTTGCGCCGACGGGCAAATCACCTGCAGATTTCCGCGCATCCCGCCTCACTCGGAAGGGGCGTTGCGCGCGATCGTCACGACACGCGAGGCGGGGAGGCGATGGCCGCGAGAGCTCGCAGCATGTCTTCACGGATGTGCGGACGAACGATGCTCTTGCGGACGGTCAAGTCGCGTGGTCCTGGCCTCCCGATGCTGAGGTCAAGTTCGCGATGGTGCGTTCTGCATCACGCGGACGACGGTGGCCAACAAGCCCGGCGCACCGGGGAGATCGCGAAGCAGCCGTAAGACCATCGCGCAGGGAATGCCGGATGTTCGGCAGCACCTGTGGTACCTGCCGCCTGCATTTTTTTCGCAGGCGGGCCATGGGTTGCGGCCAGCGCCCGGCATTCCCTGCTCCCTCCGACTTTGTCGAGGGTGAAACTGATCAGCAGACCTCGGGCACGATGTGCCGCGGGAATGCGAGCGCGCGACAAGTTTGTAGCTGTCGTCCCGGGCAAGCCGCGACGGCGCGAAGCGACGCCGTGGCGCCGACCCGGGACCCATAACCCCAGGGAGATGTGATTGCTCGAGACGTGGGACCAGCGTCGCATCTCAACGGCGGTGGTGGTTATGGGTCCCCGCGTTCGCGAGGACGACAGCGGGGATTGTAGCAACATCGAGGATCGTCGTAGGTAGCGGATGCGCCTGCCATCCAACGCGTCACCTTGCAGGCGACGCCCGCGTGATCCGCCCGCCCTATGCCTTGCGCGGCTTCGACGCCAGCGCATCGGCAACCGCGGTGCGGATGTCGGCGACCGAGAATGGCTTGGTGATCACGTCATGCGCGATCGCGCTGAGATTCGAGGCCCGCTCGCGCTGATGGGCGAAGCCCGTCATCAACAGGATCGTCAGGTCGGGAAAATCGCGTGCCGCCGCCAACGCCAGCGCGATGCCATCCATGATCGGCATCTGGATGTCGCTCAGCAGCAGGTCGAAGGCGCCGCTCTCACGCGTCAGGATCTCGAGCGCCTCGGCGCCGTCCTGCGCGGTGACGGTCTCGTGGCCGTCCATGGCTATTGCGCGCGCGACCAGCGTCCGCATCGATTCTTCGTCGTCGGCGATCAGGACGCGCGACATGTCGTTTCGTCTCCGTCTCGTGGGGCCCCCGCGAGAACCGCGAGACCGCAATCATCATGCACTGCCGGCGGTCAGATCGCGCCGGTTGAAGAACCGTATATCGATATTGCGGCCTTCGGGAGGGGGCGAAGCGAGCCGCGACTTGAAGGCGGTGCGCTCACCAGGCTTCAGCACGGTCTGGTCGAGCACGGAATTCCAGGCATAGATCTCGGTGCCCTGCGCGTCGCGAACGCTGAAGCGCAGCCGGGGCAGGTCGACCGCCTTCTTCGTGGTGCTGACGATCATGCCCTCGATCACCAGTACCGGCTTGCCGTCGACGGTTTCCGTCGCCACCTTCAGATCCTTGAAGCTGACGCCGCGCAGGTTCACCTCGAGCCCAACCAGCTTGTAGAAGGACGCCGTCTGCGGCATCAGCCTGACCACGTCGGCGCGCCATACGACGAGCGCGATCGTCAGCGCCGCCATCGCGGCCGTGAGCGCCGGCAGGTTGAAGATGGCCCTTCCGGCGAGAGGCGGCAAAGCGGGATGCCTGATGAATTTTTTGAGAATGGCGAAGCGCGAGGCCTTGGTCGAAGCCGGCTCCTCCGAATCGGCCTCGGCCTCGACGGTCTCGTCCTCGGGCCAGCCGGCGGCGAGAGGCGGGCTGTCCACTTCCGGCGGCCGTTCGTCGGCTTCCTCGCGGGCGAGGGCTTCCCATTCGTCGGCCGCGTCGCGCGGCGCGCCGGCCGTACCAGCCGCGCCGGCCTCGGCCATCGCCGGTATCGGCGCCGGAGCTTCGACCGCATCCTCAGGATGCGCCAGCCACACCTCCTTGCAACGGGAGCAACGCACGTTGCGGCCGGCTGTACCCAGGGTTGCCAAATCAATGGCATAAGATGTCGTACAATGGGGGCAAATGATGAACATCGCGCCTGTTCTCCGACGGCCATTGCCGCTTTGTTTCCGGGAGTTCGTGCTACAAGAACCGCTATGTCGACGAACTTCGGAACTCAATTGCGCCAATGGTACATGGCGACCGTTAACGAACCGGAAACTATAACGGGCGCTCAATCGGCTCATCGTCCCGTCGGTCTTGGTGCGCGGGCATGGGCCGCGCACGCTGTCGAACGGAGCTGATGCTTTGGTTCGATTCGAAAATGTTGGGCTGCGCTATGGACTGGGGCCGGAGATACTCCGCGACCTCAGCTTTCAGATTCCGGCCCACTCCTTTCAGTTTCTCACCGGCCCGTCGGGCGCCGGCAAGACGTCGCTGCTGAAGCTGCTGTTCCTGTCGCTGCGGCCGACCAGGGGCCTGGTCAATCTGCTCGGCTACGACGTCTCGCTGCTCAGCAAGGACGAGATCGCTGATCTGCGCAAGCGCATCGGCATCGTGCTGCAGGACTTCCGGCTGCTCGACCACATGACGACCTATGAGAATGTGGCGCTGCCATTCCGCGTCATCGGCCGCGACGAGTCGAGCTATCGCAAGGAGGTCATCGACCTCCTGAAATGGGTGGGTCTCGGCGAGCGCATGGATGCTCTGCCGCCGATCCTGTCCGGCGGCGAGAAGCAGCGCGCTGCGATCGCCCGCGCCGTGATCTCGCGGCCGCAACTGCTGCTCGCGGACGAGCCGACCGGCAACGTCGATCCGACGCTGGGCCGCCGCCTGTTGCGGCTGTTCATCGAACTCAACCGCTCCGGCACGGCGGTGATCATCGCAACCCACGACATCACGCTGATGGACCAGTACGAGGCCCGCCGGCTGGTGCTGCATCAGGGACGGCTGCACATCTATGAGTAGCGTGGACGATCGCGGCCTTCTGGTCGATCTCGGCGAGGACCGCCCGCAACTGCCGGCGCAGGCCCGCATCGTGTCCCCCATCGTGCCGCGCGCCTCGATCGCCGGCCGCGCGCTGGTCGCCGTGGTGGCGATCATGACGTTCCTGGCCTCGGTCACGACCGGAGGCGTGCTGCTGATCAGCGAGTCGGCGGCCGAGTGGCAATCCGAGGTGGCGAGCGAAATCACGGTCCAGGTCCGTCCCAAGACCGGCCGCGATCTCGAGCGCGACACGGCGCTGGTCGCCGAGGCGATGCGCGCGCAGTCCGGCATCGTCGAGGTCAGGCCGTTCACCAAGGACGAGTCGGGCAAGCTGCTCGAGCCGTGGCTCGGCAGCGGGCTGTCGTTCGACGATCTGCCGGTGCCGCGCGTCATCATCGCGCGGGTGCAGCCGGGGACCACGTTCGATCTCACCGGCTTGCGCAACCGCGTCATCCAGGTCGCACCCACGGCCAGCGTCGACGATCATCGCGCCTGGATCGAGCGGATGCGCTCGATGACCGGCGCGACGCTGTTCGCCGGATTCGGCATCCTGAGTCTGGTGATCGCGGCCACCATCATCTCGGTGTCGTTCGCGACCCGTGGCGCCATGGCCTCGAACCGGCCGATCGTCGAGGTCCTGCATTTCGTCGGCGCCGGCGACCGCTACATCGCCAATCATTTCCTGCGGCACTTCCTCCAGCTCGGGCTCGAAGGCGGCGTGATCGGCGGTGGATTTGCGATGCTCGGCTTCGGGTTCTCGGAGTCGATTGCCAACTGGTTCTCCGGCACCCCCGTGGGCGACCAGTTCGCGGCCCTGCTGGGCACGTTCTCGCTGCGTCCGCTGGGATACATCGCGATCGCCCTGCAGGCCGTCGTGATCGCCGCCGTGACCGGCTGGGCGGCGCGCCGCACCCTGTTCACGACGCTGGCGAACATCGACTGATGGCGGCCGCTGTCCCCAGGTGTCTCGGTGCCGATTTCACTTTGCCCGAAAACCGCCTAAAATCGTTTTTGCGTCGGGGTGAGGCACGGCAGGGGTGAGTTGGGTCACGAACACGGCGGAGGTCTCGCGCCAGAATCGGCCGCGACAGAACGTGATCGGGATGCCGGCGAAACCTGCCTGCATTCCCGGACTTGAACGACGGGAGCGCGCCACGGCATGGGGCCGGGCGCATGCAGGCAAGGGATCGCCAGGCGTTGGTGCATGGGGCCAGGGACCGACCATAGCAGGCGCAAGCTGCCGCTCACCGCGGCGCTGGGTCGCACGCTCGCAGGCGTCGTGGCCACGCTTGCGGTCGGCTTCTTCATCGCGGCCGTCGGCTTCGTCGGTTTTCTGTCGCAACTGCGCGGCGCCGAAATCCAGCCCGAGCGCAGGGCCGACGGTATCGTGGTTTTGACCGGCGGCTCCTCACGGGTGTCCGACGCGGTGGAACTGCTCGCGGGCGGCTACGGCCAGCGGCTCCTGATCTCCGGCGTCCACCCGACCAACGACGCCAGCGACATCACCCGCTCGCTGCCGGAGGCGAGGTCTTTCATCAATTGCTGCGTCGACCTCGATTACTCCGCGATCAATACCCGCAGCAATGCGGCGCAGACCCGGCGCTGGGCGACCGAACGCGGCTTCAAGTCGCTGATCGTCGTCACCTCGAACTATCACATGCCGCGCGCCATCGTCGAACTCTCGCATGCGATGCCGAGCATGAACCTCATTCCGTACGCCGTGGTGGGCGAGAAATGGCGTGATGAGCCGTGGTGGACCAGCGCCCCGACGCTGCGCCTTCTGCTGTCCGAATATGTCAAATATGTTGCGGCCGAGATGCGGCTGCGGCTCGCCGATTTCGGCCTCGATCTGGCGCCCGAGATCGAGGCGCCGACGGGCTCGGTCTCGCGCCGTCCGGCGACGGCGCAAGCCAATTGAACAGGGTTCCCGATGGTCTCGATTTTCCTGCGTTCGCTGCTGTTCAACATCCTGTTCTATCCGAACTTCGTGTTCTGGTTGCTGGTCGCGCTGCCGACGCTGGCG
>JBARNF010000088.1:0-3440 GCA_049802835.1 Bradyrhizobium sp. | reverse complement strand
CCGTGAGCGCCAACGGCGTGAACATTGCGGCCACCTGCAGCGTGGCGGAGCTCGACGCGCTGCAATGCCCGGCCGACTGGATCGCCGCGCCGCTGATCGATCAGTGCTGCCGCGCGTTCCTGGCCTCCTTCAAGATCTGGAAGACGGCGACCGTCGGCGGCAATCTCTGCATGTCGCTGCCGGCGGGACCGATGATCTCGCTGCTTGCGGCGCTGGAGGGCATCTGCACGATCTGGAAAGATGACGGCAGCGAGCAGCGGATTGCGGTCGCCGACTTCATCACCGGCAACAACCGCAACGTTCTCGCTGCTGGTGACCTGCTGCGCCAGATCGACATCCCGCTGGCTGCCTTGAAGCGCCGCACCGCGTTCCGCCAGATCGCGCTGACGCCGGTCGGCCGCTCCGGCGCGCTCGTCATCGGCACCATGGGCCGCGACGGCGATCTGCTGCTGACTGTCACGGCCTCGACCGTGAAGCCGCTGCAGCTGCGCTTTGCGACGATGCCCGACGCGGCCACGCTGCGCGCAACGATCCTCAGCGACATTCCCAACGAGCTCTATCATGACGATGTCCACGGCAAGCCCGCCTGGCGCAAGGCGATGACTTTGCACCTCGCCGATGAGATCCGCACCGAGCTCGCAGGCGGCACGCGGCCATGAGCGTGACCGTCAATGGCCAAGCGGTCGATGCTGCGCCGCGCCCGGGGCAGTGCCTGCGCACATTCCTGCGCGACACCGGACATTTCGGCGTCAAGAAGGGCTGCGATGCCGGCGACTGCGGCGCCTGCACAGTGCTGCTCGATGGCGAACCGGTGCACAGCTGCCTGATACCAGCCTTTCGCGCCGACGGTCACACGGTGACGACGATCGAAGGGCTGGCCTCCGACGAGGGCCTGCATCCGATGCAGCAGGCATTCCTCGACGCCCAGGCCTTTCAATGCGGCTTCTGCACGGCGGGCATGATCGTCACCTGTGCCTCGCTCAACCAGGCGCAGAAGCAGGATCTCGACGCCGCGCTGAAGGGCAATCTGTGCCGCTGCACCGGCTATCGCGCGATCGAGGACGCGCTGCTCGGCCGCACACATGTCGAAGAGGTCGCAGCCGGCGAGGCGTTCGGCCGCAGCCTTCCCGCGCCCGCCGGACCGGATGTGGTCCAGGGCCGCGCCCGCTACACGTTCGACACGGCGATCGAAGGCCTGCTGCACATCAAGCTGTTGCGATCGCCCCATGCGCATGCGCGCATCGTCGGCATCGACAAAACGGCGGCGCTGGCGGTACCCGGCGTGCACGCGGTGCTGACGCATGAGGATGCCCCGGGCATGCTGTTCTCGACGGCGCGCCACGAGCAGGCCTGGATGGATCCAGCCGACACCCGCGTGCTCGACGATGTCGTCCGCTTCATCGGCCAGAAGGTCGCGGCTGTCGTCGCCGACAGCGAGGCCGCCGCAGAGGAAGGGTGCCGGCGTCTCATCGTTAACTACAAAATCCTGCCGGCCGTGGTCGATCCCGTAGACGCGATCGCGCCCGACGCACCCGTCATTCACGCTGGCCGCACGGCCGAGCATCGCATCGCCGACGTCGGCCGCAACATCGTCGCCGAGACCCATGGCGAATTCGGCGACGTCGCTGCCGCGCTCCGCTCCGCCGCCGTGAGCTATGAAGGCACCTTCACCACACAGCGCGTCCAGCATGCCGCGCTGGAGACCCACGGCGGCCTCGCCTGGCTCGACGAGACCGGCAATCTCACCGTCCGCTCCAGCACGCAGGTGCCGTTCCTGACGCGGCGCGCGCTGTGCGAGATCTTCGAGCTTGCGCCCGACAAGGTCCGCGTGTTCTGCGAGCGCGTCGGCGGCGGCTTCGGCGGCAAGCAGGAGATGTTCGTCGAGGACATCCTGGCGCTCGCGGCGCTGAAGACCGGCCGTCCGGTCAAGCTCGAATTCACCCGCGAGGAGCAGTTCATCGCGACCTCGACGCGGCATCCGATGCGCGTCACCGTCAAGGCCGCCGCTGACAAGGACGGCAAGCTCACCGCCTTGCAGCTCGACGTGCTCTCCAACACCGGCGCCTATGGCAATCACGCCGGCCCCGTGCTGTTCCACGCCTGCGGCGAGTCGATCTCGGTCTACAACTGTCCGAACAAGAAGGTCGACGCCATCGTCGCCTACACCAACACGGTGCCGGCCGGTGCCTACCGCGGCTACGGCCTGCCGCAGACGACCTTCGCGGTCGAAGCGGCGATCGACGAGCTCGCGCTCCAGCTCGGCATCGACCCGTTCGAGATACGCCGTCGCAACGTCATCAAGCCTGGCGATCCGATGCTGTCGCCGCCGGGCTCCGAGCACAGCGACGTGCTGTACGGCTCCTACGGTCTCGACCAGTGCCTCGATCTCGTCGAGCGCGCGATGGCCGCGCCGACGCCGGAGCTGTCGGCGGAATGGCTGACGGGAGAGGGCGTCGCGCTGACGATGATCGACACCGTGCCGCCCGACGGTCACATCGCCGATGCCACCATCAACCTTCAGAACGACGGCGGCTTCACGCTCACTGTCGGCACCGCCGAGTTCGGCAACGGCACCAGCACCGTGCATCGCCAGATCGCCGCGACGGTGCTGGGGACGACGGTGAACCGCATCGCGCTGAAACAGTCCGACACCGCCCATGGCGGCCACGACACCGGCGCCTATGGCTCGACCGGCACCTTCGTGGCGGGACGCGCCACGCAGGCCGCAGCCGAGGCGCTCGCCGAGGAGATCAAGCGCTTCGCCGCTGATTGCTGGAAGGTCGATCCGAACGACTGCCTGATCGCAGATGACGCAGTCATCTGCGGCACGCAGCGTCTCTCCTTCGCCGACATCGCCGGGGCCAGCGGACCGCCGCTCACGGCGAGCGGCAACTCGCAAGGGACGCCGCGTTCGGTCGCGTTCAACGTCCAGGGCTTCCGCGTCGCGGTGAACAAGCACACGGGCGTCATCAAAATTCTCAGGAGCGTGCAGGCGGCGGACGCCGGCCGCGTCGCCAATCCGATGCAGTGCCGCGGCCAGGTCGAGGGCGGCGTCGCGCAGGCGCTCGGCGCCGCTCTCTACGAGGAGGTCGTGATCGACGACCACGGCCGCGTCGTCAATCCGCGCTTCCGCGACTATCATCTGCCGTCCTATGCCGACGTGCCGCGCACCGAGGTGCTGTTCGCACAAACCAACGACGCCATCGGCCCGCTGGGGGCGAAGTCGATGAGCGAGAGCCCGTACAATCCGGTAGCCGCCGCGCTCGGCAACGCCTTGCGCGCCGCAACCGGCATCCGCTTCACGGCAGTGCCGTTCAAGCCGGACCGGCTGTTTCCGCAGTTGCAGGAGACGTTCGGCGACTGAGGCGATCATGGGGATCACCGGGGGGACACATCAGCCAGACGACCCATCGTGTCGACGGGATGCCGCGGGTCCCGCT
>JBARNF010000087.1:0-6740 GCA_049802835.1 Bradyrhizobium sp. | reverse complement strand
AGCTCGCGCGTCGGCGCCACGATCAGGGCCAGCGGCGCCGCGGCCCGGTCGAACCTCTCGCCCTCGCCCAGCAGGTCCTTCGCGATCGCCAGCCCATAGGCCACGGTCTTGCCCGAGCCGGTCTGGGCCGACACCAGGAGGTCGCGATCGACGGCCTCGTCCGCAAGCACGGCAAGCTGAACGGGCGTCGGCTGCTCATAATTGCGTTCAGCGAGAGCGCGGGCGAGCGGCGGATTCGTAGCAGGAAAGGACAATTGACGGAAAACCTCGTTTCGATTCGGCTGCTTTACGCCAAGCGGCGCCGGAACACGAGGGGAACGATCGCGAATATGCTGCAATGCTCCGCGCCCTTCCCTCCGCCCCGATGCGCGGCTCGATCCGACCCGTGTTAGTCTCCCAGGGGGACAATCCCAAGGGAGCCCGGGGCCATGTATGTCGCAGGATTCGTGATCCCGGTACCGGAAGAGAAGATGGACGCCTACCGCCAATGGGCCGAACGCGGCGCGGCGCTGTTCAGGGAGTATGGCTGCCTCGAGATCGTCGAGTCCTGGGAGGACAACGTCCCCGACGGCAGATTCACCGATTTTCGCCGCGCCGTGGCCGCGAAAGACGGCGAAAAAATCGTCTTCTCCTGGCAGGTGTGGCCCGACAAGGCAACGCTCGACGCCGCCGAAGCCCACATGCAGAACGACAAGCGCTTCGAGATGTCAGGCGACATTCCCTTCGATCCCAAGCGCCTGATCCTCGGCTGCTTCAAACCGATCCATACGATGGGGCGCGGCTGAGACGTCGCTGCCGACGAGATCAGCCAAGTCGCCAGAACGTCTCTCGGTCTCAGGTCGCGCCGTTTCTGCCCCTACTCGTCGCTCCACGGCCAATGCCAGTGATGCCAGCCCCAGTTGCGGGGCCCGCTGGCATCCATCGCGGCCTTCTGCTTGTCATCGAGTGAATCGTACAGCGCCTGAAAGGCTGGCCGCACGATCTTGATCGCCTGCTGCATCGCGTCGAGGCGCTGCTCTGCCAGCGCAAGGCGGTCGGTGGCCTTGGCCGGCGGCGCAGCGGGGCAGTCCTTGGTGATCAGCCCTGCCGCCTTGGCCGATGCCACCTTCAGTTCGTCGAGACGCGCCCGTTGCGCGTCGTTCGGCTTGATGGCAGCCTCGATCTGGGACATGCGCCATTCGGCAAATCCGGCCATGCGGGGATTGCAGAGGAAGCCGAAGCCCCGGCCGCCCATCATCCCCGGCCCCATCATCATGCCGGGGCCCCAGCCCGGCGGTCCGCCTGCTCCCGGCTGGGCGAAGGAAAGTGAAGCGGTAGCCGTCACGACTGCGGCGGCCAGAATCAGCGTGCGCGGATCGACTCGCATTGCGGAACTCCCTTGACGTGTCTTCAATGAGTTTGCGCAGACTAGGCAGTCAACAAGTACAGTGCTTGAGCAAGATCAACGAACACCCTCACGCGAACACGAGGCGCAGGGCGCCGTGACAATGATGCGCAGCTATCGCTGGATATGGACGTCGGTTGTGGCATCAGGCTGCGGGACGCTCGCGCATATGGGTCTCATGGCACTCAAGACCACCCTTCATCTGCTGCCGCAGTTCGATCCCTCCTCCGCGCTTCGCGACACGCTCTCGCCTCTGTTCGCGAATGTCGTGCACGACGAGGCCCCGCTGTGGCTGCTCTCCCAGTTGAACGGAGCCTTCCTGATCGGGCTGCTGTTCGGTCGCTTCTTCCACCGCCTGCCGGGCCGCAGCGGCCTCGCCAAGGGTTTTCTGCTCGGCCTCGCCGGCTGGCTCCTGCTCGGCGCCGTCCTGTTTCCGGCTGTCGGCTTCGGACCGTTTGCCATGGCGCTCGGCCTTGGCGCGGGCCCGGCGCTGTTTTCACTGGCGATGGTTGAGGCGTATAGCGTCGTGCTTGGTGCCGTGTATGCAGCCCTGCAGAGTTCGGATCATGAGACTGAGCATCAGAGCATATGAAGCAGCACATCTGAGACCACCGGCGCTCGACGGCCGCCCGACTTCGACAAAGCCGAATTTTCTACTTTCGTTTTTTTGGAAATCATGTATGATCCGCGTCGTCCCGCCTCATGCAGAGGGACGTACGCGTCGTCACGAACGTCGGGTGCGGGATGCGGTGGCCGCGAGCCATGCCGGACGCGCTTTCAGCGCAGACGACCGGCATGTTTGCGGACGTGAAGTCGCAGCGTCCTGACACCCCGATGCTGGTGTTACGTTCGCGACGGCGCTGACGCGCCGCGCGGATCATGGTGGCCATAAAGCCCGGCGCACCAGGGAGACTGCGTATAAGCGTGAAGACATCGCGCAGGGAATGCCGGTTGATCGGCTGATCCTGTGGTACCTGCCGCCTGCATTTTTTTCTGCAGGCGGGCCATGGGTGAGGCCTTCACCCGGCATTCCCTGCACCCTCTCGTTTGAGGGAGGGTGAACAATGCAGCAGAACTCGGGCCATCGTGCCGCGGGACTGCGAACCCGTGTCTTTGAGACGCTCCACTCTCGACTCGACCACGACTGTCGTCCCGGGCAAGCCAAGACGCCGCGTAAGCCGGCGGCGTGGCGCCGACCCGGGACCCATAACCACAGGGAGTAGTTGGCTTGCGCAGGCCCGACCATCTCGCATCACGACGTCATTCGGTGGCTATGGATCCCGGCGTTCTCGTGCGCAATTGCGCACTAGGGGTGTGGTCGGCGCCGAAGCGCTTCACGCGACGTCGTATCCGTGTTGCACGAGCAAGCAAGCCGCACGACGATGCGCAAGGTTGAGCGCTCACCACACCGCGACTTCAAGTCCGCACCGCACGAGACGCAGGGCAGCAACCCGCATCTCCACTGGCGCCATGGCATAGGACTTGCTCAACTCGCACATCAATTGGTCGCTTGCGGAGACATGGAATGCTTGAAGGAGCCGAAGTGCGGCTGGCCGTCGATATCGGCGGCACGTTCACCGATATCGTGCTCGACATCGGCGCGCAGCGCAGAACCCGCAAATTGCTGACCACGCCGACGCATCCCGAGCAAGCCGTGCTGGACGGCACGCGGCTCATCCTCGCCGACGCGAGTGCGCGAATTTCCGACATCGACGTCTTCATTCACGGCACCACGCTTGCGACCAACGCCATCATCGAGCGCCGCGGCGCGAAGACGGCGCTGATCGCGACGGAAGGCTTCCGCGATGTTCTGGATATTGGAACTGAGAGCCGCTACGACCAGTACGACCTCTCGATCGACAAGCCGAAGCCGCTGGTGCCGCGCGCCCTGCGCTTCACCGTGCCCGAGCGGGTCGATGCCCATGGACAAGTCAGGCTGCCGCTCGACGAAGCGGCGGTGCGTGCGCTGGTGCCACGGCTGCGCGCACTGAGCGTCACCAGCATCGCCATCGCGTTCCTCCACGCCTACGCCAATCCCGCACATGAGCGCCGCGCCGGGGAGATCCTGGCCGAGGAGATGCCTGATGTCTCGATCACGCTGTCCTCGGCGGTCTGTCCCGAAATCCGGGAATACGAGCGGACCTCGACCGCGGTCGCCAACGCCTATGTGCAGCCGCTGATGGACAGCTATCTCGCGCGCATGGAGCAGGCGCTCAGGATCGAGCAGTTCCGCGGTGCGATCTATCTCGTCACGTCGGGCGGCGGCGTGACCTCGATCGCGACGGCGCGGCGCTTTCCGGTGCGCCTGGTCGAGTCGGGCCCTGCCGGCGGCGCGATCTTCGCCGGCCAGATCGCCGCACGGCTCGGCGAGCGCAAGGTGCTGTCGTTCGACATGGGCGGCACCACCGCCAAGATCTGCCTGATCGAGAATTTCGAGCCGGAGAGTTCGCGCGTGTTCGAGGTCGATCGCGCCGCGCGCTTCCTCAAGGGCTCAGGCCTGCCGGTGCGCATCCCCGTCATCGAGATGGTCGAGATCGGCGCCGGCGGCGGCTCGATTGCGCGCATCGACGCGATGAAGCGCGTCACGGTCGGCCCCGAGAGCGCCTCCTCCGAACCCGGACCGGCCTGCTACGGCCGCGGCGGCCTGCGCCCGGCCGTGACCGATTCCGACGTCGCGCTCGGCATGATCGATCCCGACGCGTTTGCCGGCGGCACCATCAAGCTCGATCCCGAGCTGTCCAAACAGGCCCTGCTCCGGGACATCGGCGCGCCGCTCGGCCTGGACGCGGAGACCGCAGCCTACGCCGTGCACGAAGTGGTGTGCGAGAACATGGCGAGCGCGGCGCGAGTCCACGCCGTCGAGCGCGGCGCCGTGATCGGCCAGCACACGCTGATCGCGTTCGGTGGTGCGGCGCCGCTGCATGCCGCGCGCGTCGCCGAGAAGATCGGCGTCAACAGGGTGATCGTGCCGTCCAATGCCGGCGTCGGCTCAGCGGTCGGATTCCTCGCCGCGCCGATCGCCTATGAGCTGGTGCGCAGCCGCCATGCGCGGCTCGATGATTTCGACACCGCCCTCGTCTCCGGCCTCTTGCAGGAAATGGCGGACGAGGCGCGCGCCCTGGTCGAGCCCGGCGTTGCCGGGGCGCGGTTGCGCGAGCGCCGCGTCGCCTTCATGCGCTATGTCGGCCAGGGCCACGAGATCACGGTCGAGTTGCCGAACCGCCCCCTGACCGCGGATGACCTGTCCGCGCTACGCTCCTCCTTTGAAGCCGGTTACGCCGCTCTGTTCGAGCGCCCAATCCCGGGAGCGGCGATCGAGGTGCTGAGCTGGTCGGTGCTCGCGACCACGGACGCGCGTCAGCCGCCTGAAGTCGCGGAGGTGACGCGGAAGCCCGCCGGCCAGGCTGCGGGCCACCGCAAGTTTTTCGACGGCCGCGCCGGACGCTTCATCGAGATCCCGCTCTATCGCCGCACGGAGATGGCGCCGGGCGCCACCATCGCGGGTCCAGCCGTGATCGCCGAGGACGAGACCTCGACTTTCATCTCCAACAGCTTCGATGCGCATATCGATGGTGCCGGCAGCATCGTCATGGAACGGAAGGCGGCCTGAGATGAGCCAGTCACAAGCGACCAGCCTGATCGACCTGCAGATCATGTGGCACCGGCTGATCGCCGTGGTCGAGGAGCAGGCGCAGGTGCTGCTGCGCACCGCCTTCAGCCCAATCGTGCGCGAATGCGGCGATCTTTCCGCCGGCGTGTTCGACCTCAAGGGCCGCATGCTGGCGCAGGCGGTCACCGGCACGCCAGGGCACGTCAACTCGATGGCCGAGTCGGTGAAGCACTTCATCGCGCAATTCCCGATTGCGACGATGAAGCCGGGCGACGCCTACAACACCAACGATCCCTGGATGGGCACCGGCCATCTCAACGATTTCGTCGTCACCACGCCCTGCTTCAAGGATGGCCAGCCGGTCGCCTTGTTCTCCTGCACCAGCCATCTGATGGACATCGGCGGCATCGGCTTCGGCCCCGACGGCACCGACGTGTTCATGGAGGGGCTCTACATCCCGATGCTGAAGCTGATCGACCGGGGCGTCGTCAACGAGACGCTGATGGCCATGATCCGCGCCAACACGCGGCTGCCGGTCGACACCGAGGGCGACACCTATTCGCTCGCCGCCTGCAACGACGTCGGCTGCCAGCGCCTCGTCGAGATGATGACCGAGTTCGCCATCGCCTCGCTCGATGAGCTCGGCGACTACGTCTGCGAGCGCTCGCGCGAGGCCGTGCTGGCCGAGATCGCCAAGCTGCCGAAAGGCACCTGGCGCAACGAGATGGTGGTCGACGGCTACGACGCACCGGTCACGCTGAAGGCGGCGCTGACGATCTCGGAGAGCGGCATCCATGTCGATTTCGATGGCACCTCACCCGCGTCGAAATACGGCATCAACGTGCCGCTGTCCTACACCACGGCCTACACCGTGTTCGGGCTCGGCTGCGTGGTCGCCTCGCAGATTCCCAACAACGCCGGCTCGCTGTCGCCGTTGACCATCTCGGCCCCGTCGGGCGCGATCCTCAATGCGCCGAAGCCCGCGCCGGTCGCCTCGCGCCACGTCATCGGCCAGATGCTGCCCGACGTCGTGTTCGGCTGTCTGCGCCAGATCATCCCGGAGCGCGTGCCGGCCGAAGGCACCTCCTGTCTTTGGAATCTCAACGTCCGCGGCCAAACCCGCTCCGGCGCCGGCGGCAATTACGGGTTCTCGATGGCGGTGACGTCGAATGGCGGCACCGGCGCCCGCTTCGACAAGGACGGGCTGTCGGCGACCGCCTATCCCTCCGGCGTGCGTGGCACCCCGGTCGAGATCGCGGAGACGCAGACGCCGCTGATCTTCTGGCGCAAGGAGCTGCGCCCGGATTCCGGCGGACCCGGCCGCACCCGCGGCGGCCTCGGCCAGATCATCGAGGTCGGCAGCGGCGTCGATGCGCCGTTCGACATTCTCGCCGCCTTCGACCGCATCGACCACCCGCCGCGCGGCCGCGACGGCGGCCACAATGGCGAGGCCGGCTATGTCGGGCTCAAGTCGGGCAAGAAGCTGCGCGGCAAGGGTTTCCAGACCGTGCCGCCGGAGGATCGGCTGGTGGTGCTGACACCGGGCGGCGCCGGGATCGGTGATCCCCGGGAGCGTGCGGCAGAGCTGGTGCAAGGCGATGTCGAGAGCGGGCTGGTGTCGGCCGACAATGCTGCTGCGGTCTACGGGAAGGCACGATGAGATGACGATCACTTCCTGCATTCCCGACGCCGGATTGAGCCGCGGCCTCGCGGCGGTCTCCACCTCTCCCCGCGTGCGGGGAGAGG
>JBARNF010000086.1:0-3323 GCA_049802835.1 Bradyrhizobium sp. | reverse complement strand
GCCGCGCATCGTCCCAGCCGATGCCGTTGCAATTGGCCGGATCGTTGGCGTCATAGGCGGCCGCCGGCGTGACAGCCAGAAGGCCCAACAGGAGTCCGATCGAGGCCGCACGCATCTGCAAGTCCCTTGCTCATCTTTACCGAGATTGAGTGGCTTGCAACGCGCGATCGGTTCAAGACCAGCATGCCGGCTACCCAGGACTGAGACCGGGACTGTGAAGCCTCGACGCCGTGCGATTCGAGCCATTCCGTCCATACGAGGAATGTCTTGCTGCTGTCAGAAGCGGGCATCACCGGGCACGGCCGGAGAGTCCGGCTGTGGGCCACAAGCCGACCTGGGGTGGTCGCCGGGTGTCAGTCGAAGCTATTTGTCTGGATCAAGATCAGGGTGTAGGCCTACGATGGGCAGCAGCAATACTGCTCCGCTGCCCATTGCCTCTCCGAGAGCTCTCTTGAACTGCATTTTGACGCCTCCCTCCGCGACATGGGCTTCGATCAGATCGTTCAGGCGATTGAGGCTCTCTCCCATGGCGAGTATCTCGCGGACCATTTGTTCAGCCAAAGCACGTTCCATGTTTATGCCTTCAACGGAGGGAATGTCAGCATTGGGTCAGTAGCCGACATTCAGATGGACGACGAACACCGCGTGGCTCAGGCCTCGTGGTCGAGTCTGACGATGCGTCGAAGCCATCAACTGAATGGCATCAGCCGCGAGCCCGCGCGCTGCTTCCGGAGCCTGCGATCGACCGAACGACGAGCGCGACGCGGGCGCCACGCGCCGTGGGCCTGATGCGGCCTGAACGTTCGAGTTCGGTGAGCCCATGAAGCGCCGCCCAGAAGGTCTCGGTGACGGCGGCGACATCGACGCAGAACGGCTTCACGACCGCTGCTAGCGCTTCGAAAGCGGCCTGTAGCTCCGGTCTGGTGTCGGCTTCGGCGAACCGCAGATTCGTCGGCAGGACGAACATGGCCTCGTAGAGCGCAGGACGATCGAGGGCAAAGGCGAGGTAGGCCAAAGCGACGTTCTCGAGGGCCTTTCGTCGTCCGGGCGATTCGCTGGCCGCCGTCCGAAGCGCGGCCGCGATGTCCTTGAACCCCTCGACTGCAACTGCTGCAACGATCGCGTCCCTGTTCTCGAAATGCGAATAGAGGACGGGTTGGCTGTATTCAATTTCCTCGGCCAGGCGACGGATCGTTACGGCATCCCATCCGTCGCGCTCTGCAATCACGCGTGCTGCCGCAACGATGCGCTGCTCGCGCTCGGCCCGTTCCCTGCCTTTCCGCTCCGCGATGCCCAACCCTCGGTCTCCTCGAGCCCTGATCGACGATCGCATCATACCGGCGCTTGACGATCTAGCAATGCTAGAATATATATCTAGCGACGCTAGATTATCGTTCGTGGCTAGAATGGAGAGGCGACGATGCATTGGTTTGCACTTGGAATGGCTCTGCTCTTGGCGATCGCGATCATCGCGATCGGCATCCAATATGTTACGCGCCCATTGGCCGCGACACGCAGCTTCGGCCTGCCGCTTCCCGAGACCGGCGCCAACATCGCGTGGTGGCTTCGCCTCAAGGGGGTACGAGACATCGTATCGGGGCTGGCTGTGCTGGCGTTCATGATCTGGGGCGCGCCGGCCGCGGTCGGCCTCATTCTGCTGGTGGAAGCCATCATCCCCGTGGGCGACATGCTGGTCATTCTCGCCGCGAAAGGCTCGGCGAAGCTCGCGTTCGGCATGCACGGCCTCACCGCCGTGATCATGGTCCTGGCGGCCGTGCCGCTGATCCTTGGCGTGGCTTGAGATCGCGCGTGGCCTTTCAACTTAGCTACGCGTTGCCAACATCTTCCCTTCTGCCGACAGAACGATCTCCCGTCAGCCGGGGGATCGGGGTCGGAAGGTCCGAAACGGCAACGAGCCGATGTTGTAGGCTCGAGAGGGTGGAGCCATAGTGCAGCTGCCGCGAGCCAGCCCGGTGAGATGCTGAAGCTTGACCACATCACTGTGATCGCCCCGAGCCTGACGGAAGGCGTTCGGCACGTCCGGGACTGTCTTGGGCTCGATATTCCGTTTGGACAGCGCCACCCATACATGGGCACCTACAATCATCTGCTCCAACTTGGGGATACGGTCTATCTGGAAGTCATAGCCCTCGACCCCTATGCCGATTCGCCGAACCGCCCACGTTGGTTCGGTCTTGATGACCAGACCAAGGTGCGGTTTGACTGGGAGCAAGGTCGGCGGTTGCGCGGCTGGGTGGCGAGAACGGATATCATCGATGTCGTCACGGCGACCCACGGAGACATCGTTGGAGACAAAGTGCCACTTCCGCCGGTCGACCCGTCGTTTGATTTCGCCATCCCGCATGATGGCTCTCTTCCGCTCGACGGTGCGGCTCCCTCGATCATCGACCGGCACGGAAGGCCGCGGGCGATGAACACGATAGCGGATCTTGGCGCGCGGCTGCGGTCTCTGACGCTCGAACATCCAGACCCCTTCGCTGTGCAGACACTCTACCGAGCGCTGAACGTCGATGGCGGACCCATCGTGATGAACGGCCCCATCTTGCGCTATCGCGCGCTCATTGAAACACCCACAGGGCTGAAAGAACTGACCTGACTGCTCCGGCTGCGGCGCCGTGTCTGGTGCAGGGGCGATACGATAGCGCCCTTCGGCTTGCCGCGCGTTGGCGAGCGGCGTGGCGGGACACGGGCTCACATCAGTCCCGACCCCTTCAGGCTGGTATGGCCGTTCTTGCCGACGATGATGTGGTCGTGGACGGTGATGCCGAGCGGTTTGGCGATGTCGACGATGGTCTTGGTCATGCGGATGTCGGCCTGCGACGGCGTCGGGTCACCCGACGGATGGTTGTGCACCAGGATGATCGCGGTGGCCGATAATTCCAGCGCGCGCTTGATCACCTCGCGCGGATACACTGGCGTATGATCGACGGTGCCGGTCTGCTGCACTTCATCGGCGATCAACTGATTGCGCTTGTCGAGGAACAGCAGCCGGAACTGCTCCTTGTCGGCGAAGGCCATACTGGTCCGGCAATAGGTGATGACGTCCTGCCAGGATGCCAGCGCGTGCTTCTGCCGCACCTCGCCCTTGGCGATGCGGTGCGCGGCAGCCGCGATCAGCTTGAGTTGCGTGACCGAGGCGTCGCCGATGCCGTCGATCTCGCGCAGGCGCGGCTCGGGCGCGTGGATCACCTCCGCGAACGAGCCGAACGTCTTCAGCAGCGCCTTCGCCAGCGGCTTGACGTCGCGCCGCGGCAGCGCCGGAAACAGCACCATCTCCAGCAGCTCGTAGTCGTTGAGCGCGT
>JBARNF010000085.1:0-2458 GCA_049802835.1 Bradyrhizobium sp. | reverse complement strand
CCGCCGATCACGGCGGTGACGAATTCGGAGGCCGCGCCCTCGGTGGTTTCGATCTTGCTGCTCATCGCACGCTACTCCTGCCCCTTCGTGTCACGCGGCCTGCCGGTTGGCCTCGGCACGCGCCCGTTCCTCGATCTGTTCCTTCAGCGCCGCGATCAGGCCCGGCCGGTCGAACTTGGCGATGTAGTCGTAGAGCCCGGCCTGGCGGCCGCGCTCGATCGCCGCCGGCGACACCAGCGACGACACGGCGATGACCGGCAGCTCGTGCAGGTTCTGGTCGGCGCGGATCGCCTCGGCGAATTCGAAGCCGTTCATCTCCGGCATCTCGATGTCGGTGACGACGATGTCGAAGGTGTGCCCCGAGCGCAGCGTGGCGAGGCCCTCGATCGCCGAGGCCGCGGTGCGCACCTTGTAGCCGGCCGACTTCAGCACCGGCGCCAGCATGTTGCGGAAGAACGGGCTGTCGTCGACCAGCAGCACCGACTGCGTCTGCGCGTCGGTGTGCATCTCCTTACGGATGAACCAGTCGGCGAACGCCATCGGCAGGAAATGGCCGACGTCGATCACCTCGGTCGCCTGGCTCTTGATCACGGCCGAGCCGAGGATGCCGTCCTTGGCGCCGGAGACCTGGATGTGGAGCCGCTCCTCGACGATGTCGATGATCTCGTCGACCACGAGCCCCATCGCGCGGGTCTCGTCGGCGAACACCAGGATCGGCTGCGATCCGGCGGTCTGCACCGACACGCCCTCCATCTGCACCAAGGGCATCAGCTGGTCGCGATACTGCACCATGTAGCGGCCGTTGGAGATCTCGATCTTGTCGACTGCAATCTCTTCCAGCCGCGTGACCAGCGCCAGCGGCACCGCCTTGGGCTGCGCCGTGCCGGCGCGGAACACCAACAGCGAGGTGAGCTGCTCGCCACCGATCGCATGATGCGCGGCATGCTCGTCGCCGACCGCCTGCGACGCGGTGCCCGCCGCGCCCAGCGCCTTGGCGATGCCGTTCGGATCGATGATCATGATGACGGCGCCGTCGCCCAGGATGGTGTTGCCCGAGAACATGTCGATGTGGCGCAGCTTGGTCGACATCGGCTTGACCACGATTTCCTCGGTGTGGAACACGCTGTCCACCACGATGCCGAAGGTCTGGTTGCCGACCTGCGTCACCACGATGAAGCCGTTCTCCGGATCGGACGACGAGCCGTCGTCGATCTTCAGGAGCTTCTTCAGGTGCATCAGCGGCAGCAGCTTGTTGCGCAACCGCAAGACCGCGGTGTCCTTGATGCGCTCGATGCGATGCTCGGAGTTGGCGCGCGCCCGCACCAGCTCGACCACCGCCAATTGCGGGATCGCGAACCGGTCGCCGCCGGCCTCGACGATCAGCGCCGAGACGATCGCGAGCGTCAGCGGGATCTTGATGGTGACCGAGGTGCCCTCGCCGGCCACCGACTTGATGTCGATGGTGCCGCCGATCTGGTCGATGTTGGTGCGCACCACGTCCATGCCGACGCCGCGGCCCGAGACCGAGGTGATCGCGGCCGCGGTCGAGAAGCCCGGCTCGAAGATGAACTTGTGGATCTGCGCTTCCGTCATCTTCTCGAGCTCGGCCTCGGTGACGAGGCCGTTGCTGAGCACCTTGGCCTTGATCCGATCGGTATTGAGGCCGCGGCCGTTGTCGGCGATGCAGATGATGATGTGGCCGCCCTCGTGATAGGCGGACAGCCGGATCGTGCCCTGGTCCGGCTTGTTGGCGGCAGCGCGCTCGGCCATGGTCTCGAGGCCATGGTCGGCCGAGTTGCGCACCATGTGGGTGAGCGGATCCTTGATCAGGTCGAGCACCTGGCGGTCGAGCTCGGTGTCGGCGCCGTGCATCTCGAGCTCGATCTGCTTGCCGAGTTCGGTCGCGAGGTCGCGGACGATGCGCGGCAGCTTCTGCCAGGCATTGCCGATCGGCTGCATGCGCGTCTTCATGACGCCTTCCTGCAGCTCGGCGGTGACGTTGGAGAGCCGCTGCAGCGGCACCTTGAACTCGGTGTCCTCGTTGCGGCGGGCGATCTCCAAGAGCTGGTTGCGGGTCAGCACCAGCTCCGAAACCATCGTCATCAGGTGTTCGAGCGTGTCGACGTTGACGCGGATCGACTGGTTGGCGACCTTGTCGTTCTCGTGCACCTCGCCGTCGGCATTGGCCTTGCTGCGCGCGGGCTTCGCCTCCTTCTTGGCGGGCTCGGCCTTGGCTTCTGCCTTGGTTTCAGCCTTGACGGGCGCCGCCTTGGGTTCAGGCTTGGGCTCGGCTTTGGCGACGGCGGCCGCAACCGCCGGCTTGGGCTCGGGGGCCTTCTCATGCGCGGCCGGCATCTCGATCGCAGTCTCGCGGAACGCGCGCTCCAGCTCGTCGAGCGAGACCTCGCCCGGGCGCAACGGGCGCTCCAGCGTCTGGTCGATCAGCGAGCCCTGCGTC
>JBARNF010000084.1:0-6963 GCA_049802835.1 Bradyrhizobium sp. | reverse complement strand
AAGATGTTGCGGGATACGGCATGACGGTTCCTCGGCCCGAAATGTGGCGTAGCTCACATCATGCTATATCGACCCCGCCTAGACTGGACACAATGAAGTGCATACAGCACGCGCCGACGACGCGATCGCTTTTCATCTTGCAACCCAAAGTCATGAACCGGACGCTGTCCGGGATGACTTAACTACATTGCCGATCTCATTTTCGAGGATGACAACAAAAAAAGTGGCGGCTCGCCTTTTGGCGGCGATGATGCAGATCTGATTGGATTGCAGCCGCTCATTCTCATCGCACGAGAAGCTCGACCCTCCGGAAGACCTGAAGCCGATCGCTGCGAGCAGCTATTCAAAGGAGAGAGACAATGAGTTTGCTGCGTATCAATCTCTTTGGCGGTCTGGATATCAGGCAGGTCTCCGGCGAATCGGTCGTGATTCCGAGCCGAAAGGCCGCGACGCTGCTCGGCTATGTCGCCCTCACCTCTCCTCATGGCATTTCACGCAGCAAGCTGGCCGCGCTGCTGTGGGAGGGACGCTTCGGCGACAACGCGCGCGCGAACCTTCGACAGGCTCTGCTGACGCTGCGCCGGGTGCTGCCGCGTTGCGCTGATGTGATTTCGGCGGAACGCGACGACATTCGCATCTATCCGGACGCCGTCAGTACCGACGTGCAGGAGTTCGAACGGCTGCTGCAGTCGTCCGATCTGGCAGCGATGGCGCACGCCGCCGCGCTCTACCGAGGTGAACTGCTCGACGGCGTCGGCTCGACTTCGTGCGCGTTCGAAGCCTGGCTGTCCGCGGAACGCCAGCGGCTGCGGACGCAGGCGATGCGGGCCATTTCCCGCTTGTTGGACGTCGGCGGCCGCGACCATGTCGAGATCGCCATGACCTTCTCGCTGCGCGTGCTTGCCGCCGACCCGCTGCAGGAGGACGTCCACCGCATCTTGATGCGCTGCTACGCGCAGCAGGGGCGACGTGCCGATGCCCTGCGTCAATATGACCTGTGCCGCAACGTGCTGCGCAAGCAGGTCGGCGCGACACCGGAGAGCGAAACCGAAAGCCTGCAGCGCGAAATCAGGCGCATGCTTCGCGCCTGACGATCTACGCGACTTCGCGCCATGCTTGCCCCGCGTGACGACTTTGACGGCACTTTCACGCCCCGCTTGACACTTGCATCACGGCCATACGCGCAGCATCCGCCTCGATCGACGTCGCGCAGCAATTGCCCCGGTAAGGACAATCAGCGCGGCGCTCAGAGGTCAGGCACCAGGTGAGGAGACTCGATATGAACGGCATGCAGCAGTCGACTGAAGACTTCAGCCAATTGAATCCCGAAAGCATCTTCGGCTCCATTCTCGGACGGTTCGCGGGACAGGCGATCGGAAAGCTGATCGGCGGCAACACCGGCCGGACCATCGGCGGCGCCGCGGGCGGAATTGCAGGCGGATTCCTTCCGTTCTCGGCCGGCCCCGGCGGAGAGCAGCCGTCGGAGATGGAGTTGCAGGGCTTCTGGAGCGTGCTCAAGAAGATCGGCCAGGGCGTCCAGACCGGCGTCAACATCGGCCACAATCTCGGCATCTTCAGCGCCGATCCGCAGGGAGCCGCAGCATCGCAGCCGACCGACATGGAGTTGCAGAGCTTCTGGAGCGTGCTCAAGAAGATCGGCCAGGGCGCGCAGACTGGCCTTAACATCGGCCACAACCTCGGCATCTTCAGCGCCGGTCCGCAAGCCGCCGCATCGCAGCCGACCGACATGGAGCTGCAGAGCTTCTGGAGCGTGCTCAAGAAGATCGGCCAGGGCGTCCAGACCGGCCTCGACGTCGGCCACAACCTCGGCATCTTCAGCACCGCTCCGCAAGCGGCAGCAGTGCAGCCGACCGACATGGAGTTGCAGAGCTTCTGGAGCGTGCTCAAGAAGATCGGCCAGGGCGTCCAGACCGGCGTCAACGTCGGCCACAATCTCGGCATCTTCAGCGCCGATCCGCAAGGAGCCGCAGCATCACAGCCGAGCGACATGGAGCTGCAGGGCTTCTGGAGCGTGCTCAAGAAGATCGGCCAGGGCGCGCAGACCGGCCTCGACATCGGCCACAAGCTCGGCATCTTCAGCGCCGGCCAGCCCGTCAACACGATGCACTAGGACGAACGAAGCAGCGACTCACGGACTTCCCGACGTGAGTACGCAAGGTGCGAAGCGGTGGGCGTACGCAAGTTCGCCCACCGCTGACCTGACATGGATGGAGCGACGCATGGCGGATTCGAATTCACCTCAGGAGTTCATCGTGCAAGGCGAACCGGTCAAGTCCGGTCAGCTCGCAGATCACTTGAGCCGCGAGCCCAGCGTGAAACGCGTTGGGCAGGTCGCGCCCGATGTCGTCATCCTGTCCATGACGAAGACACAGGCGGATCACCTCCGATCGACTTTCAGCACGATCGTGGTGGAGCCGAACGCTCCGCTGAAATCATTTGGCGCCGGCTGAATTTTGGTACGCCCCAACGATTTGACGAGATGAAGGAGCCCGCAAATGGCTGCAAGAAGCAAAGCTGAGATTTCAAACGAGAGGGAGGCGGCCGGTCTGGCCGTCAACGGCACCGGGGCACAACCCGGAGCGGTGGACCAGCCCGCAACTGATCCAGTCGTCGCACCGCAGGCCGCAGCTGCCGGGACTGGCGCGCCAGCCGCTGCGGCGCGTGGCACCGGCCGAAACACAGGCCAGGAGACAGGCAACGGTGGCCAGGCAGCGCCGGCGGCAGGACAGCCTGCCGCAACGATCGCACCGCGGCGGGCGCAATACATGCTCGCCCCGCGCCAGCAGATGGGCGTCGAGACCTTCAGCGCCGATTTCGTCGTCCAGCAATTGACCAAGAGCCCCGACATCGAGGTGGTGAAGACGATTCATCCGCCGCAGCTGTTCGGATTTCAGAGCGCCGACCCGGGACAAGTGCCGCTCGGTCCGATGGTCCTCGCCCGCATGGCTCCCGACAAGGCCGCGCTCCTCAAGACCCAGGCCGGCGCGCGACTCGCGGTCGAACGCGACGCGCCGCTCACCTACATGCTCGATCCGTCTCTGCCGCAGGTGCCGGCGCCCCATCAGCTTCCCAATCCCGGCGTTCTCATCCCGCTGGCCGACGGGTTCTCGACGACGATCGAGGTGGTCGGCGAGACCGGTCCGCTGGCGGAGACCGAAGTGTATGTGTTCGGCAGCGTGTGGCCGGTGCAGGGCGTCACCGACGCCAGCGGTCGCGTCACGCTGAGGATGCAGGGCGAAACGCCGGACACCATCCGTTCGATCCTCGTCAAGCCGCGGGTCGACTACTGGACGTTCTGGCTCGATCGTCCGCAACTGGTTCCTGATGGTGTGACCCGGATCGGCGCCAAGCCGCTCGGCGCGTATCTGCGGGACTTTCCCGGTCAGCAATTGCTCGGGTGGGGCCAACGTGCGATGGGCCTCGATCGTCTCCCCCTCACCTACAATGGCGCGGGAGTGAAGATTGCGATCATCGACTCCGGCGCGGCGCCGACGCATCGCAATCTGCACGGCGTCACGATCGGCGCCAGCATGGTCGGCGATCCCGCGGCCTGGAGCGTCGATACCATCGGTCACGGTTCGCATTGCGCCGGAATCATCGCCGGCGGTCCGATCGGCGCGGGTGGCGGCATTCGCGGCTTCGCGCCCGCGGCCGAGATCCACGTCTGCCGCATCTTCCCGGGCGGCCGGTTCAGCGATCTCGTCTCGGCCCTCGACTACTGCATGTTACACGGCATCGATGTCGCCAACATGAGCCTGGGCGGCGGCGAGCCGTCGCAGATCATCGAGGATCGCATCCTGCGCGCCAAGCAGATGGGCATGGCATGTATCGTCGCCGCCGGAAACTCCTCTGGACCCGTCCAGTTTCCGGGCTCGACGCCGCATTGCCTGTCGGTCGCCGCGCTGGGCAAATGGGGCGAGTTTCCCGACGACAGCTTCCACGCACAGCAGGCGTTGGATGGCTTCCAGAGCAGCGACGGATATTTTCCGGCGAAGTTCAGCTGCTTCGGGCCGGAGATCGATGTCTGCGCGCCGGGCGTCGGCATCGTGTCCTCGCTTCCGGCGGATGGCTTCGGCGCCTGGGACGGCACCTCGATGGCGACGCCGCACGTCACCGGCCTCGCAGCACTCGTGCTGGCGCATCATCCCGACTTCAAGGGCGCGTTCCAGACTCGCGATGCGCGCCGTGTGGAGCGGCTGTTCCAGATCCTGAAGGACACATCGGCGCCGCTGCAATTCGGCGATCCGAACCGTTCGGGCGCCGGACTGCCGAACGCGATACGCGCATTGGGCCTGGAAGCGGGCGTGGCATCCTCGGCACCCTCGCCCACGGCCGATCCCTCGCTCGACGTTCTCCGTCGCCTGCTGGGACTGGCGCGAGGCGAGGCGCAGGGCAGCGCTGCGACCACGACGATCGCGCCGTCTTTGCCCAATGGGAAGCTGAACGGCGCGGGTCCGGTCGCGAGGGGCCCGGCAAAAACGACGGGCGATTCGCCTAGTCCGGCCATCGTGGACCCCAGTCCGGCCCAGATTCGCGACCTCATGCATAAGGTCGGCTTGCTCTAGGGTTGCCGGCCAGGCCGTGACGGGATACGGCAACACGCGTTGTACGGCGGGCAGTTTGCGCATGGACCTCATGCACTGATTGCCCGTCGTGTTGTTGTTCGCAGGCGAATTGGCGGCAGCAGGCCTGTTGCGCTCCCCCCTCCATTGGAACGCACTCGTCTTCGCTCTGATGGCTGAGGTGATCCGCATCTCCACCATCCGCCAGCAATCGCCGATCGTCTCATTCCTGTGGCTCGCCGCCATCGCCGTCATTGTGATCTTGCTTGGTCTGCGACGTGCGCTGAAGTGGCGATATCCAATCTGAAAGCGTCAACTATTCTTCTTGCCGCAAGAGAGGCCGTCACCCTGCCGCAGCCTGGATCTCCGCCCACGCCTCCGGCGTGACCGCGTAGGGACCGACCGCGCCAGCATGGAATTTGCGCCACAGCGACGGGCTGATCAGCGACGCCGCGAGTGCGGCGATGACGGGGAGCGCCGCGAGCGGATCGCCCGCGATTGGCGTGAGCTCTTCCGTCGATCCGGCATAGTCGCCGCGCGCGAAGATCGCATCGATGGCTTCGCGCAACACGGCACTGCGCGATCCGCTCTGTTGGGCGGCTCCGAGGATCGCGAGTAGCGTCTGGCGGGTGCGCACGCCCACCGCGCCGGCCGGCCGCTCCGAAACCGTTGCGCCGATCGCAACCTCGAGCATGGCGGCGACGAGATCCACGCCGGCGGCCAGCGCGTTCGCGGGTTCGACCAGCCGCGGGTTGACGTCGATGATGACCGGTCCGGCATCGCCGATGATCACATCCATCGACAGGCCGCCATGCCAGTCGAGCGACGCGACCAGCCGGGCCAACATCTCGGCGAGCCCCGGCAGCGCGACGCTCTGCTTCAATGACGCTCCGCCGCCGACCCCCTCGCGGACGCGAACGCAGGCGTGATGCGCGACGAGCCGGCCGCGGTCGGCGACGGCCTGGACCATCGCGAGCGGCCCTGACGCCTGGACCTGCGCAATCAACTCGGATCGCCCAAGACCCAGTTCGTGGGCCGCGACCTCGAGCTCGTCGGCATTCCGCGCGCGCCGAACGCCCGCACTCGCCGTGCTGATCGGCCGCTTCAGAAAAATCGGATAGGTGGTGATGTCGCGAAGGTCGTCGGGAGTTGCAATCAGGAACGTCGGCGGTTGCGGAGCCCCAATCGCTTCAAGCGTGCGAAAGGCAGAGATCTTGTCCTGCACGCGCGCAAGACTCTCGAAGGGCGGCACAACGGTCGCAACCCGCAGCTGCGGCCGGCGTGCTGACAGCACCGTCACCTGCTCCTGCGTCGGAAACAGCAGTTCGATGCGGCGCTCGGCTGCGATGCGTTCCGCCGCGGCCAGCCATCCGAACGGATCGAGCCCGAACCGCGGCACCGCATGCACGGCCCGCACGTGCCGCGTGAAGCGCGACAGGCAGACGCGCGTCGAGGAGAGAATCTCGACTTCGTGGCCGAGCGCGCCCAGCCGTCCTGCGACCTGGCGAGAGGTCAGGCCCGATCCTTCAGAAAGCAGGATACGCATAGACAGAACCTCACCGGTTTTCGCGCACGGCAGGATACAGGACGGAATCACAGACGCAGTGGAAAAGTAGTGGTTCGTGGGATCGCGTGCTTTGACCGCCATCAATGGACGTCGCGACAGGACACGCGCAGCGGGCTCGGTGGGCCGTCTGCCCGACGGGCAATTCCGGCATGGGCGTCATGCAGCAACTGCCCGTCGTGTTAGTTTGTCGCACGATGAGCGCTTGCACCGTCGGGCAAATCAGCTCCATGTTTCCGCCTGTCCCGCCTCACAGCAAGAGGGGCGTATCGCGGTCGTCATGAACGCTGAGTGTGGGATGCGATGGGCGTGTCGGGTTGCGCGTGGGTTCGCTCGCGCGGACGAACAATTCCGGCACGCACGGTCAAGTCGCGCGGTCCTGATACCCCGACGCTGGTATCACGCTTGCGACGACGCTCACGCGTCGCGCAGGCAACGGTGGCCAAAAAGCCCGGCGCACCGGGGAGAACGCGAAGCAGCCGTTAGACCATCGCGCAGGGAAGGCCGGGTGTTCCGGCTCGTACCTGTGGTACCTGCCGCCTGCATTTTTTTCTGCAGGCGGGCCATGGGTGCGGCCAGCATCCGGCCTTCCCTGCGCCTCTTCGTTGTCTGGAGGCGATGCATGACACAAAGCTCGGGCGCGGATGCGCCGCGGGAATGCGTCGTGACGCCATCAGCTGTTTGAGATGTGAAGCGGGAAGACCAGCTCCGGACTCGGTGGTCATGACTTGCGTAGTCGGGACTTTGGTAATCCAATCGCCTAACACTCCGCTGTCGTCCCGGCGAACGCCGGGACCATACCGCGGAATCTATCGG
>JBARNF010000083.1:0-6970 GCA_049802835.1 Bradyrhizobium sp. | reverse complement strand
GAGCTGGCGCGCCACGCCGACGCTGTCGCCGGGCGCGGCGATAGCGCCGCTCGTCGCGATGATGCTCAGCAGGGCGGCTGCCACACGGGCATGAGCCAGCGGACGGCGTGCTGCCGCTTTCTGCGGTAGGACGTCGATCATTGTCGCCTTGTGGGATGCTTTTGAATTCGGATCAGAGCAAGCGGGTTAGCGAACCCGCTCCATCTGTCCCGTCTTCTGGTTCCACTGCATGAACTGCTGCAGCATGGGCTTTTCGGGAGTCTCCGCCTCGGCCGTCGGCGCGTCCGTGGCCAGCAGCGACTTGAACTGCGACAGCGCCGGGACCGGGGCTTCGGCCCGCTCCGGCAGCGAACTGGTCTGGTCCACCTTGGCGTCGTCTGCATCCGCAGCCACGGCCGGCAGCGTCTTCATCGACTGTACGGCGGCGACAAAGGACGAACTCGCATCGGGCTGGCGCCACACCGGAACGATGTTGACGAAGAACAGCGCGACGACGGCCGCCACACCGGTTGCCGCGGCAAAACGCCCGGCGATCTTGAACACGACCGAGCGGCGGTCGCGCTCACGCTCGACATCCGGCGGCTCGCGCATGACTTGCGGGTTCAGCGACTGGCGAAGGGATTCGAACACGGCGGTCTCCAAGCGAGCATCGAGCGGTCCTTGCTGTCCCGAAGCGGGACGCTCGGCCGCCTCCGCTGCCTTGGCGTTGTCACCGACAAGAGATAGACGTGCTGCCTCGGGGCGCTCGCGCAGCCAGCGCGGCGCGTAGTGCAGCGGGTCTTGTGGGTTCATCGGATTTTGTTCACTCAACGAACTCATACGCTACTCCTCTGACGCTCGATTCCGGTAAACTGATACGCTACTGCCCTGGTCGCATGAGACGAATTTCAAACGACGCGCGGGAGCGGTTCTGCCACCTCAGTCCACACGGAATCCTCTGCAGAATCAGACGTTTCGCGCCGATCACCGATCGCACGCCAGCGGTCCTTTCCTGCAAGGCGCCAGGGCACGTTACGCATGCCTTTGGCGCCTGTTTCGATTCCATGCCCCGCCCCCTGACGAGTGTCAATTGATCGGAACCGCTTAAAGCCGTCGGTTCCGCATTATATGTACGTTAAAGTTATCATCATGATGTGATTAAAATGAGGCGTGTCGGGTCTTGACGCAGATGCTTAGGATTTGCGTCCCAATCGTGCCAAGATTGTGCCTTGATTCGATCATCATCGAACTATGTCGGGCGAGCGGCTGTCGATTTTCGAGCGGCTTAGCGTCGATTTAACCATCCGTTAACCATCTGGCGCCGACAGTTAACCAATCACTAAGAAGGGTTGGGTCGGATGGTCATGAGTGCAGGCGCTGAAACGGTACGTCCGCTTATTCGTCTGCGCGGGCGCTCCTATGTCGCCTTTGTCTTTTCTCCCGCCGTGCCGATTGCCGATTGGCTCAGCGAGCTCGACGCGATGCTGGCGGGCTCGCCGGGCTTCTTCGTCGGCAAGCCGATCGTGCTCGATCTCTCCGCAGTGGATCTGAGCCCGCTCGCGATCACCCACCTGATCAAGAGCATCGAGTCGCGCCACATCCGCGTGCTCGGGCTTGAAGGCGTGGAGCAGGGCAGGCTGTCGCTCGGCATGCCGCCGTTGTTGTCCGGCGGCCGCCAGTGCGCCGTGCAGGAGATCGAGCCCGAGAAGCCACAGCTGCAGCAGCCGACATCGCTGCTGCTCGATCAGCCGGTGCGCTCCGGCCAGTCGATCGTGTTTCCCGACGGCGACGTCACCGTGCTCGGCGCGGTGTCGTCGGGCGCCGAGATCGTCGCCGGCGGCTCCATTCATGTCTATGGCGCGCTGCGTGGCCGCGCGATGGCCGGCGTCAACGGCAATTCGGCGGCGCGGATCTATTGCCAGAAGATCGAGGCCGAGCTCGTCGCGATCGACGGTTACTACCAGACCGCGGAGCAGATCGATGCCGCGTTGCGCGGCCGGGCGGCGCAGGCCCGGCTCGAAGGTCATTCCATGAAGATCGTACCATTGAACTGAGTAGCAGGAGGGTTTGAGAGATGGCGAAAGTACTTGTAGTGACGTCGGGCAAGGGTGGCGTCGGAAAGACCACCACGACGGCGGCGATGGGCGCGGCGCTGGCGCAGGCCGGCGAGAAGGTCGTCGTGGTCGATTTCGACGTCGGCCTGCGCAATCTCGATCTCGTCATGGGCGCGGAGCGGCGCGTCGTGTTCGATCTCATCAACGTCGTGCACGGCGTCGCCAAACTGCCGCAGGCGCTGATCCGCGACAAGCGGCTGGAAAATCTCTGGCTGCTGCCGGCCTCGCAGACCAAGGACAAGGACGCGCTGACCGAGGACGGCGTCGGCCGCATCATCGGCGAGCTGCGCAAGACCTTCGACTGGGTGGTGTGCGACAGCCCGGCCGGCATCGAGCGTGGCGCGATGCTGGCGATGCGCTATGCCGACGAGGCGATCATCGTCACCAATCCGGAAGTGTCCTCGGTGCGCGATTCCGATCGCATCATCGGCATGCTGGATTCGAAGACGGTGCGCGCCGAGAACGGCGAGCGCGTCGAGAAGCACATCCTGATCACGCGCTATGATGCAGGCCGCGCCGCGCGCGGCGAGATGCTGTCGATCGACGACGTGCTGGAGATCCTGGCGACGCCGCTGCTCGGCATCGTGCCGGAGAGCCAGGACGTGCTGCGCGCCTCCAATGTCGGCTGCCCCGTCACCTTGAACAGCCCGGCCAGCGCGCCGGCGCGCGCCTATCACGACGCGATGCGCCGCCTGCTCGGCGAGGAGGTCGAGATGCAGATCCCGAGCGAGCGCAAGGGCCTGATGAACCTGCTGTTGGGACGGAGGGCTGCATGAGCGTGCTGCGGCTCTTTACGGGGCGTCCGGCCACCGCACCGATCGCGCGGGAGCGGCTGCAGATCCTGCTCGCGCATGAGCGGGGCCTGCGCGGCCAGCCCGATCTGTTGATGCAGCTGCGCGAGGAAATCCTCGCCGTGGTTTCGCGCCATGTGGTACTCGATCCCGACAAGGTCATCGTCCGCATGGACCGGGGGAAGCATGTCTCGACGCTCGAGGTCGACATCGAACTGCCTGTTGGCGCCGATCGTGCCTTTGCCAGTGCGGGCTGAGGCGTGGCCAGGCCCGCGCTGATGCGGCCGATCTTTCGCGTTGCGGATGGTCGCGTCACCGTTAGTCCCGACGCCGCAGGTCCGTGGGACCCGACGATGCAGCACGGCTCCGCGCCGTCGGCGCTGGCGGTGTGGGCGGCCGAGCGCATCGCCACCAAGTCGCCGATGCGCATCGCCCGCGTCACCATCGATCTGATGCGGCCGGTGCCGCTCGCCGAGCTGACGATCGAGACCGAGGTGCTGCGCGAAGGCCGCAAGATCCAGCTCTCGGCGGTGCGCTTGCGCGCGGGCGACACGGTCGTGGTCACAGCGACCGTGCTCAAGATCAGGCAGGATGCGGTGCTATTGCCGGACGACGTCCGCGAGCTGCCGGTCGATCTCGCCGGACCCGCCGACGCGCAGCCGGAGCCGGCGGATTTCTCGACCAGTCCGTTCGTGCGCGGCATGACCTTGCGCGCGGCGCGCGGTCGCTTCGGCGTCAAGGGCCCGGGCGCGATCTGGTACCGCGTCGACTGGCCGCTGGTCGAAGGTCACGCGGTATCGCAGGCGATGCGCGCCGTGGTCGCGAGCGATTTCTGCAACGGCACCTCGGCGGCGCTGGACTTCCACAGCTACACGTTCCTCAATGCCGATCTCACCGTGAGCATGGCGCGCGAGCCGGTCGGCGACTGGATCCTGCTCGACGCCGAGAGCTGGATCGGTCCCGATGGCGCCGGCCTGGCGATGGCGCGGCTCGGCGACATCAGAGGCTATTTCGGCCGCGTGGTGCAGAGCCTGGTGATCGAGAAGCGGTGAGGGGCACGCGAACTGCGATTAGTCGTCGCCCAGGCTGTCCGTGTGAAAGATGGAAGCTATCGCTGCACGAGCGGTAGGCTCCCTCGCCCCGTTCTTACGGGGAGAGGGTTGGGGTGAGGGGCGGACGCACGGGAAGTGTTCGTGGTGAGACCTGTACCCCCTCACCCGGATTGCATCTGCCGATGCAATCCGACCTCTCTCCGCAAGCGGGGAGAGGTAAAGCACCGTGCTACGCCGCTCGCACCGTGTTGAGGAACCGCCCGACTTCCAGCTTCAGCCGGTTGCTGTCCTGCGACAGCGACTGCGCCGCCGCCAGCACCTGGGACGACGCCGAGCCGGTCTCGCTGGCGCCGCGCTGCACGTCGGTGATGTTGGCCGATACGTCATGCGTCCCCTGCGCGGCCTGCTGCACGTTGCGCGAGATCTCCTGCGTCGCGGCGCCCTGCTCCTCGACCGCCGCGGCAATGGTCGAGGAGATCTCCGACAGCTTCTCGATGGTGCCGCCGATCTCCCTGATGGCGCCGACCGAGTCCTGGGTTGCGGCCTGGATGCCGGCGATCTGCTGGCCGATCTCGCCGGTCGCCTTTGCGGTCTGCTCGGCCAGCGCCTTGACCTCGGATGCGACCACCGCGAAGCCGCGGCCGGCCTCGCCGGCGCGCGCGGCCTCGATGGTGGCGTTCAGCGCCAGCAGGTTGGTCTGGCCGGCGATGGTGTTGATCAGCTCGACGACGTCGCCGATCCGCGCCGCCGCCTTCGACAGCTCGCTGACGCGATCGTTGGTCTTGCGCGCCTGGTTGACGGCCTCGGTGGCCATCCGCGCCGACTCCTGCACCTGGCGGCTGATCTCGGTCACCGACGAGCTCAGCTCCTCCGTCGCCGACGCGACCGATTGGACGTTGGTGGAGGCCTCTTCGGACGCTGCGGCGACGGCGGTGGTGCGCTGTTGCGTGCGCTCGGCGGTCGATGTCAGCGTCGTGGCCGAGGCTTCGAGCTCGGTGGAGGCCGAGGAGACGGTCTCGATGATCTGTCCGACTGCGCCTTCGAAGCTGTTTGCGAGCTCGCGCATGTCGCGCTTGCGCTGCTCAACGGCCAGCTTCTCCGCTTCGGCCTGCTCGGCGCGCAGCCGTTCGGTCTCGATCGCGTTGTCCTTGAACACCAGCACCGCACTGGCCATCTTGCCGATCTCGTTCTTGCGCTCGGTGCCGGGGATGTGTGCGGACATGTCGCCGCCGGCGAGCTTGCGCATCGCGTCGGTCATCGCCGTGATCGGGCGCGACACGCCGGCAACGATCATGGTGCCCATGGCGATGCAGAGCAAGGCTGCGAGCGCAATCGTCGCCAGGATCCAGGAGCGCGAGGACTGATACACGGCGGCGCCCCTGTCGGCCTCCTTCTTGCCCTGCTCGACGTTCCACGCCAAGTCCTTCTCGAGAGCCTTGCGTGCTTCGGTGAAGTCTTCGCGTAGCTTCCCCATGTAAAGCGCCGTGGCAGCCTCGATCTGGTTCTTGCGCGTCAGGTCCGTGAGTTGCTTGCTGCCGTCGAGATACGCGGTCCACGGCGTCTTGAAAGCAGCCACCAGCGCCTTCTCCTCCGACGTCGTGACGGTCGGCTCGTAGAGATGCCAGGTCTCCTCGAAGAGCTGCAGGCTCTTCTTGACCAATTGCTCCTGTCGCTCCTTTTCGGCAGCGGGCGCAAGCAGCAGCGCTCCCTCGCGTGCGCGATACTGTTCCACCGCTTTGGAGATGGTGCCGAGCCATCCGGTGGCCGGCAGCCAGTTGTCGCGCAGTTCTGCGGCCGAGCCGTTGACCGTCCCGAGACGATCGATCGAGAAGCCCCCGAGGCCCATCGCGGTGATCAGCACCACGCCAAAGGCGACGAGAACCTTGTTGCGGATGGACAGGTTGGAAAAGAACGACATTCGACGACTCCAGCTTGACAAGTCCCGGAAGGATTCGATGGGGGAGGGGGCCCGGGGATGGCACACGCTGCTCGCGTGGGCATGGATGCTCGTCGTTGAGTCATCATGTGGGGCTTGTCGCGATTAGCGGTCGAAGAGTTGAACTTTGCCCTAAAGTTGGGCAGAGAGCCTGGCAGTAGAACTACGGCATGGAACCGGAACGGCTGACGGAGGCCAACACGGATGGTGAGATCGAAAGGCTCCAAGGAGCAACTCAGCGAAGCATCTGCGTCTGATCTGATCGACGCACGCATCGAGGACCTCGGCGACTGGCGCGGCGCAACGCTGGCGCGTGTGCGCGGTCTCATCAAGCAGGCCGATCCCGAGGTGATCGAAGAATGGAAGTGGCGCGGCGTTCCCGTGTGGTCGCATGGCGGCATCATCTGCACCGGTGAGACCTACAAGAGCGCGGTGAAGCTGACCTTCGCCAAGGGCGCGTCGCTTCCCGACCCGAAAGGTCTCTTCAACGCCAGCCTCGACGGCAATACGCGCCGTGCGATCGACATCCATGAAGCCGACGAGATCGACGCGGCCGCGTTCAAGACGCTGATCCGCGCCGCGGTGGCGCTGAATACGGCAAAGGCAAAGCGTTAGGACAGCGGCGGCGGTCCGGGCCGTGCAACGGCGACAGGCGCCGGCTCACAAGCTGTTCGATGCTCTGAGACGGGCCGCTTGCGCCCAAGCTCACATCGCGCCTCGCGTTGCGCCTCTGCCAGGCCGCGATGGATTGGCTGGATCGGCGCGCAACGCGTCCTGGCAGCGGCCGGCGAATGCCACCAGATATGCGCCGATCTCGGCCGCGAGGGCTTCCGTCGGCTCGATGTCCTGCATGCTCATGTTGAGCGCATAGACCGGCAAGCCATCCGCAACGATCGGCGTCGCGACGGCGAGCACACCTGGCTGCCACGACACCGCACAGTAGCCGTCCCGCCGGACCGAGCCGATCGATGTCTGGATGTCGGCGATCAGGGCCCTGGTGGCGGCCGCACTGCGGCGCCTGAACTGAGCCATCAGCTTCGCCCGATCGCCTTCTGCGATGCCCGCAAGATAGGCCCGGCCGAGCGAGGTCAACTCCAT
>JBARNF010000082.1:0-3446 GCA_049802835.1 Bradyrhizobium sp. | reverse complement strand
CCGTGAGCGCCAACGGCGTGAACATTGCGGCCACCTGCAGCGTGGCGGAGCTCGACGCGCTGCAATGCCCGGCCGACTGGATCGCCGCGCCGCTGATCGATCAGTGCTGCCGCGCGTTCCTGGCCTCGTTCAAGATCTGGAAGACCGCGACCATCGGCGGCAATCTCTGCATGTCGCTGCCGGCGGGACCGATGATCTCGCTGCTTGCGGCGCTGGAGGGCATCTGCGCGATCTGGAAGGATGACGGCAGTGAGCAGCGGATTGCGGTCGCCGACTTCGTCACCGGCAACAACCGCAACGTTCTCGCCGCGGGCGACCTGCTGCGCCGGATCGACATCCCGCTGGCTGCCCTGAAGCGCCGTACCGCCTTCCGCCAGATCGCACTGACGCCGGTCGGCCGCTCCGGCGCGCTCGTCATCGGCACCATGGGTCGCGATGGCGATCTGCTGCTGACCGTCACGGCGTCGACCGTGAAGCCGCTGCAGCTGCGCTTTGCGACGATGCCTGACGCAGCCCTGCTGCGCGCAACAATCCAGCGTGATATCCCCGACGCGCTCTATCATGACGATATCCATGGCAAGCCAGCCTGGCGCAAGGCGATGACTTTGCGCCTCGCCGATGAGATCCGCAGCGAGCTCGCAGGCGGCACGCGGCCATGAGCGTGACCGTCAATGGCAAAGCGGTCGATGCGGCGCCGCGCCCAGGGCAGTGCCTGCGCACGTTCCTGCGCGACACCGGACATTTCGGCGTCAAGAAGGGCTGCGACGCCGGCGACTGCGGTGCCTGCACGGTGCTGCTCGATGGCGAACCGGTGCACAGCTGCCTGATCCCAGCCTTTCGCACCGACGGTCACGCGGTGACGACGATCGAAGGGCTGGCCACCGATGAGGGCCTGCATCCGATGCAGCAGGCGTTCCTCGACGCCCAGGCCTTTCAATGCGGCTTCTGCACGGCGGGCATGATCGTCACCTGCGCCTCGCTCAACCAGGCGCAGAAACAGGATCTCGACGCAGCGCTGAAGGGCAATCTGTGCCGCTGCACCGGCTATCGCGCCATCGAGGATGCGCTGCTCGGCCGGACACATGTCGAAGAGGTTGCCGCGGGCGAAGCCTTCGGCCGCAGCCTGCCCGCTCCCGCCGGGCCGGATGTCGTGCGCGGCCAGGCGCGCTACACGTTCGACACCGCGATCGAAGGCCTGCTGCACGTCAAACTGTTGCGGTCGCCGCATGCGCATGCGCGCATCGTCGGCATCGACCGATCCGCGGCGCTCGCGGTGCCCGGCGTGCACGCGGTGCTGACGCATGAGGATGCCCCGGCCATGCTGTTCTCGACGGCGCGCCACGAGCAGGCCTGGATGGATCCGGCCGACACCCGCGTGCTCGACGATGTCGTCCGGTTCATCGGCCAGAAGGTCGCGGCCGTGATCGCTGACAGCGAAGCGGCCGCGGAGGAAGGTTGCCGGCGTCTCGTCATCGACTACAAACTCCTGCCCGCCGTGGTCGATCCCGTAGACGCGATCGCGCCCGGCGCGCCCGCCATCCACGCCGGCCGCACGCGCGAGCATCGCATCGCCGACGTCGGCCGCAACATCGTCGCGGAGGCTCACGGGGAATATGGAGACGTCGCAGCGGCGCTCGCGGCTTCTGCCGTGACCTACGAAGGCACCTTCACCACGCAGCGCGTCCAGCATGCCGCGCTGGAGACCCACGGCGGCCTCGCCTGGCTCGACGAGACCGGCATCCTCACCGTCCGCTCCAGCACCCAGGTGCCGTTCCTGACTCGGCGGGCGCTGTGCGAGATCTTCGATCTTGCGCCCGACAAGGTCCGCGTGTTCTGCGAGCGCGTCGGCGGCGGCTTCGGCGGCAAGCAGGAGATGTTCGTCGAGGACATCCTTGCGCTCGCAGCGCTGAAGACCAAGCGGCCGGTGAAGCTCGAATTCACCCGCGAGGAGCAGTTCATCGCGACGTCGACGCGGCATCCGATGCGCGTCACGGTCAAGGCCGGAGCCGACAGAGACGGCAAGCTCACCGCGCTGCAGCTCGACGTGCTCTCCAACACCGGCGCCTATGGCAATCACGCCGGACCCGTGCTGTTCCACGCCTGCGCCGAGTCGATCTCGGTCTACAATTGTCCGAACAAGAAGGTCGACGCGGTCGCGGCCTACACCAACACGGTGCCGGCGGGTGCCTACCGCGGCTACGGCCTGCCGCAGACCACCTTCGCGGTGGAGGCTGCGATCGACGAGCTCGCGCTGCAGCTCGGCATCGACCCCTACGAGATGCGACGCCGCAACATCGTCAGGCCCGGCGATCCGATGCTGTCGCCGCCCGGCGCCGAGCACAGTGACGTGCTCTACGGCTCCTACGGTCTCGACCAGTGCCTCGACCTGGTCGAGCGCGCGATGGCCACGGCCGCGCCAACGCCTGAGCTGTCCACCGAATGGCTGACGGGAGACGGCGTCGCGCTGACGATGATCGACACCGTGCCGCCTGACGGTCACATCGCCGATGCCAGCATCAGCCTGCGCGGCGACGGTACCTTCGAGCTCACCGTCGGCACCGCCGAGTTCGGCAACGGCACCAGCACCGTGCATCGGCAGATCGCCGCCACCGTGCTGGGGACGATTGTCGACCGCATTGCGCTGAAGCAGTCCGACACCGCCCATGGCGGCCACGACACCGGCGCCTATGGCTCGACCGGGACGTTCGTGGCGGGACGTGCGACGCAGGCCGCGGCCGACGCGCTCGCCGAGGAGATCAAGCGCTTCGCTGCTGGTCATTGGAACGTCGCTCCAACCGAATGCCGGATCGCAAATGATGCGATCATCTGCGGCACCCAGCGTCTCTCCTTCGCCGACATTGCTGGGGCCAGCGGATCGCAGCTCGCGGCCAGCGGCAACTCGCAAGGGACGCCGCGATCGGTCGCCTTCAACGTCCAGGGTTTTCGCGTGGCCGTGAACAAGCACACCGGCGCGATCAGGATCCTCAGGAGCGTGCAGGCGGCGGATGCCGGCCGCGTCGCCAATCCGATGCAGTGCCGCGGCCAGGTCGAAGGCGGCGTCGCGCAAGCGCTGGGCGCTGCGCTCTACGAGGAGGTCGTGATCGACGACGCCGGCCGCGTGATCAATCCGCGCTTCCGCGACTATCATCTGCCGTCCTATGCCGACGTGCCGCGCACCGAGGTGCTGTTCGCGGAAACCAACGACGCCATCGGGCCGCTGGGGGCGAAGTCGATGAGCGAGAGCCCGTACAATCCGGTAGCCGCCGCGCTCGGCAACGCCTTGCGCGCGGCAACCGGCATCCGTTTCACGGCGGTGCCATTCAAGCCGGACCGGCTGTTTCCGCAGTTGCAGGAGACGTTCGGCGACTGAGGCGATCATGGGGATCACCGGGGGGACACATCAGCCAGACGACCCATCGTGTCGACGGGATGCCGCGGGTCCCGCT
>JBARNF010000081.1:0-5144 GCA_049802835.1 Bradyrhizobium sp. | reverse complement strand
TCCGCAACGAACCGGCGCCGCCGCCCGCAGCGCCGGTCAAGACCAACTTCGAGAATCTGGAAGACGAGATGGCTTCGCTGCTGGGCCGTCCGAAGTCCTCTCAGTGAGACCGGCTTTCTTTCCGCGTAGAGTTGTTGCCATTGCTGTCCTGATTGCCGCCAGTTCCCTGGCGGGGAGCGCGGCTGCGCAGGACATCAGCATCAATCTCGGAGCGGGCAATGGCGGCGTCACCGAGCGTGCGGTCCAGCTGATCGCACTGCTCACGGTGCTCTCGATCGCACCGTCGATCCTGATCATGATGACATCGTTCACGCGCATCGTGGTCGTGCTGTCGCTGCTGCGGACCGCCATGGGCACGGCGACCGCCCCGCCCAACTCGGTCATCATCGCGCTCGCGATGTTCCTGACCGCCTTCGTGATGGGACCGGTGCTGCAGAAGTCCTACGACGACGGCGTCCGTCCGCTGATCGAGAACCAGATCGGCGTCGAGGACGCGCTGCAACGCGCCTCGGTGCCGCTGCGCGGCTTCATGCAGAAGAACGTGCGCGAGAAGGATCTGAAGCTGTTCCTGGACCTCTCGGGCGACGCACCGCCGGCGACGCCCGACGAGCTGTCGCTGCGCATCCTGGTGCCGGCTTTCATGATCTCGGAGCTCAAGCGCGCCTTCGAGATCGGCTTCCTGTTGTTCCTGCCATTCCTGATCATCGACCTCGTGGTGGCTTCGGTGCTGATGTCGATGGGCATGATGATGCTGCCGCCCGTGGTGGTGTCGCTGCCGTTCAAGCTGATCTTCTTCGTGCTGGTCGACGGCTGGTCGCTGGTGGCCGGCAGCCTGGTGCAGAGCTACGGCGGCTAGAGAGCCGCTCGCGGCTTTCATGGAAACAAGCAATCGCGTAGCGTCCCCGGGAACCACCGGAGGCTCGCATGCACGTGCTCGTCAATGGCGTCAGGCTGTTCTTCGACGTCGAGGGCGCCGCTCTGGTCGCGGACGGCCCGACCCTGCGGCAGAAGCCGACGGTCCTGCTGCTGCATGGCGGACCGGGCTTCGACCACACCAGCTACAAGCCGGCCTACTCCGCGCTCGCCGACATCGCACAGCTCATCTATCTCGACCATCGCGGCAACGGCCGCAGCGACGATGGACCGCGGGAGCTCTGGACGCTGGCGCAATGGGGCGATGACGTCAAAGCGTTCTGCGACGTCCTCGGCATCGTCGACCCGATCGTGCTCGGTATCTCGTTCGGCGGCTTCGTCGCGATGTCCTATGCGACGCGGCATCCGGGCCATCCAGCCAAGCTGATCCTGATCTCGACCGAGGCCAAGGGGCAGTCCTACCCCGAACGGCGCGTGGCGCTGTTCGAGACCTTCGGCGGACCGGAGGTCGGCGCGCTGGCGCGGCGCCGTTTCCTCGAGACTGGCGGACACAAGGATCAGGAATCGGTCGAGGCGTGGCAGCGCCTGGCGATGCCGCTCTACACCCGCAAGCAGCGCGACCCCGACATGATGGCGCGTGCCCTGCTCAGGCCGGCCGTGCTGCAATGGTTCACGCGTCCCGGCGGCGAGGTGACCTCGTTCGATCTGCTGCCGGATCTGCATCGCATCGCCTGCCCCACTTTGGTGATGGGCGGCGCGGACGATCCGATGACGCCGATCGAGAGCCAGGCCGACATCGCCGCGGCGCTGCGCAGCGACATCGTGCGCTTCGAGCGTTTCGCCGATTGCGGCCATGGCGTCGTACCCGATCAGCCGGAGCGTGCGTTCGCGGCGATCGCGGATTTCATCCGCAAATCATGAGGGCCGCAGCCTCGCCGCGCTCACCCCGCGACGTCGTACTGCTTGCTCAGGTGATCGCCGATCTGCACCAGCATGGCCACGCATTCGGGATAGCCGGGCCGCGTCGCGGTGCCGCGATCGGCCTTGGCGCGATACTCCCATTTGTCGCCCCAGCGCAGCACCGAGATCGCCATCCCGTCCGGGACATCGAGATGGGCCTTCAGCTCCTCCTTGGCCATTGCGATCAGCTCGGCTTCGGTCTTGGTCGACTTCGTCATCGGATCAAGTCCTCCGGCTATGCGCGTGCGCCGCGCTGAGATCAGCGGCCGGCGATCGCCTGCTTGACGCCCTTGATGCGCGGCAGGCCGCCCGTCGTGTCCTGTTCGACCTTCGCGGCGTCCTTGCCGCCTTCCGGGGCTTTGCCGGTGGCGTCCGGGAAACGCGCCTTCATGTCACGCAGGAAGCCGTCGAGCGTATCGACGCTCGCCGCCATCTTGGCGATCTGGGCGAATTCGGCGCTGGAGCCGGTCGCCGGCTTGCTGGCGACGTCGAAGGCGATCTTGTCGGCCTCGCCGGTCATCAGCGGCGCGTATTTCTCGCGGAACCGGGCCAGGCCGATGGCATCCTCCGCCAGCGCGTAGCCGACCACGGCGCGCAGGATGTCGCCGCGCTCAGACGGATTGAGCGGCCGGAAATCGCGCCAGCGGTCGCCGTAATAGAGCTCGATCTGCTCGGACGCTTCGCGCCAGCGCCGCGACGCCCAGTAGATGTCGGAGCGCAGCCGGATCGCCTCGCGGCCGATGATGTTGGTGATGATGTCAAGCGCGAGATCGTGACGGCCGACGTCGCTGTTGGCGCGCGCTTCCAACAGCAGCCGCTGTTGGCGCAACTCACCGGCGAGGTCGGCGATGCGGGTCGTGCGCAGCGCTTCGAGGGCCCGGTCGGGCTTGCGATTGGTGAGATAGACCATGGCGAGACGCGATGCGACCTGGGCCCGCGCCGCCCCTTCCAGGCGGTGATCCACCTGGTACTGCAGGAGCTCGGCGGCCTGATCGAGCAGATCGATGCCGACCAGCCGGTCGGCCAGCTTGCGGATCATCTCGTCGCCGCGTCGTCCGATCGGGGTCAATTCGCGATAGCCGTAGAAGATGCTGAGCGCATCGACCGGCGGCAGGTCGTCCGCCTTGCCGCCCAGGAACAGCTGCGAGAACAGCGCCGATGCGCCGTCCTGCGCCTGCCGCGCCAGGTCGGAGTTGGGCATCAGGCGGGTCGCGGTGCGTGCGGCCTCGAGCGAATCCGCATAGCGTCCGCTCTCACTGTACATCTGCGACATCATCTGCAGCGTCTGCACCTCGATGGCGTCGCCGCGCCAGATCGCCTGCAGCGTCTCCAGTTCTCTCAGCGCATCCGCCGGCTTGATCTCGCCGCGCTTCTGCAACAGCTTAATCTCGAACAGCTTGGCTTCCGCGGCGGCCAAGCGATCATCGGAGTTGATGGCGAAGCGATACTCGTCGAGCGCATCCTTCTCCTGCGCCATCGCTTCGGCGAGCCGGCCGCGCAGCACGGCGACGTCGGGCTTCATGTCGGGTGGGACGCCGATGACGTCGAGCTCGGCGCGCCGCTTGGCGGCGCCGGCAAAATCCTTGATCTCGAGCGCCGACTTCATCGCGTCCGCGATCACGATACGCTGCAGATCGAGCGGCAGCGAGGCGATGGCGAACTCGACGTTCTTCAGCTTCTCGCGCGCATCGGCGAACTTGCCCTGGCGCGCATAGGCCAGGCCCTTCCACATCTGCGAGTCGAAATTGTTGCCGATCACGGCGCTTGTGAGATCCTTCAGGCCCTGATCCGGCCGCCCCATCAGGATGCTCGCCACGGCATGGATCATCAGCATGGCGGTCTCGTCGGTGCGTGGGTCACTGTCCGAGATCATCAGGTTGGTCATGCCGCGCGCCTCCGGATACATTCCGCGCGCCATGTAGAAGCGGGCCAGCGCGAGGCGCGCCTGCGCCCGCCGCTCCGGCTCAGCGGCCGCCGAGACCTTGATCAGCGCGTCCTGGCGCGGCAGGAACGGCAGCGTCTGGTTCTGCTGCCATTCGTCGATGTCGAACATCGGCCTGACGGCAGTCGCCGCCCGCTCGGGCGAGAAGCCGATCGAGGACAAGGTCAGGCCGCCCGGCCGTCCCAGGATCACCTTGTCGGGGGCGAGCTCGACGGCGATATCGTCCGAGTTCGGGCGCACCGCGATGCCATGGACGGAATCGAGCAAGGACAGGTCGACAAAGTCCTGGCGCTTGATGAAGCCGCGGATCGGCGGCGGCGCGGTCACCACCAGCAGCGTGTCGCCGGCATCTGGATCGGTCAGGCGGTGCAGCCGTCCCGGCCCGGGGTTGGCGAGCGGCACCACGACGTTGGCAAGCGCGGGATCGGTCACGTTGCGCATCACCAGCAGCGGCTGCTGACTGGCCTGTCCCTTGTCGCCGAAGGACAGCACCCAGCTGCGGCCCGCATCGTCGCTACTGAGCGAATGCATCTGCGGCCGGTTGAGGCGGATGCGGATCGCCTGCCCGTTGTCGAGCGGCACCCTGCCGACCTCGCCGATGATGGCGCCGCCCTTGGCCCGGATCGGCTCGACGTCAACCGGCCTGGTCGAATCGAACACCATCCACACGGTATCGCCGCGGCGGAACAGCGCCGCCGGCGTGACCTCACCAAAGCCGAAGGTGAGCCGCAGGCCCTCGCTGTCGCGCACCGCCTCCAGCGTGGCGGCAGCATCGGCAGGCTTCTCGGCGGCCTTCTGGACCGGCTTGGCGGCGTCCTGCCGCGCAGCATCGGGCTTGGCCATATCCGGCGGCGTCTCGGCTTTGGCCGTGTCCATCTTCGCCGGCTCGGCTTTGGCGGGTTCAGACATCGCCGCGTCCGGCTTGGCGCTGTCGGGCTTGGCGGCCTCGGAGCCGGCCTCAGCCTTCATCGCCGGCGCCGGCGTTGCAGCCGCCGCGGGCCGGGCCGGCTCAGCTGCAGCCTCCGTCGCAGGTGCGGCAGCGGCGGGCTTCGCCTCCGCCTTCATCTCCTTCGCGATCGTCTCGGAGGTCGGCGGCACGATCTCGGCCTGGGCGGCGGGCTTCGGCTTGTCGCCATTGGCTCTCTCGCCATTGGACTTCTCGGCGGCGGCCGCCTTGGCGCCCGGCAGCGCGTCCGGCGTGACCGCGGACACCTTCTTGTCCGGCTGCATGTAGGCGACGTCGATGTTGTAGTTCTTCTCGTCGCGAAACGCGTGAACGTCGACCTCGCCGATCAGGCCCAATTCGACGATGGTCTTGATGCCGTCGAGCCGCTGGTTGATGGCGGCGACGTTCGGGGGCGACGCGATC
>JBARNF010000080.1:0-3635 GCA_049802835.1 Bradyrhizobium sp. | reverse complement strand
CCCCGGCGCCCAACAGGGCCGCCACGGCCAGCGACTGGACCCACGATCTCGACGCCATCTGCCTACTCATCGATGCGCTTCTTCCCATGGAAACCTCCCGACGAGCATACCGTCAGAACGATTTGCCGCCATGACCGTCACGGCCGGCTGATTACCGCGCCCGCGGCGAGAGGACAATCCGAATTAACACGCGGTCCGGCGCTCACTTCGCCCGCTGGCTGGCATAGAGCGACGCGATGCTCTCGATGATGGCATCGCCGTAGGGCAAGCTCATCTTGTGCATCACCGAGCTTTCCCGCCGGTCGTCGCGATAGGAGCGCAGCGCCATGATGAGATAGTCCTTGTCCTGTCCCCTGATCTTGGGAACCGGCATGGCGCCGTTCTCGGTGTCGCTGTGGCAGCGGTTGCACTTCTCGGTCAGCTCCTGCACCAGCCGCTGCCCGTTCTCCGCCGGCTTCGACTTCTGAATGGCATAGAACGCGGCGACGTTCTCCACGTCCTTGTCGATGAGGCCGGCGACGGCGCGCAGCATGCTCTCGTGCTTGCGGGCGCCGCGATAGGCCTTGGTGGAGCTCACCAGATATTGCGGGTCCTGCCCGGCCAGCGTCGGCGTCGCCGAATCGGTGCTCACGCCGTGCGCCCCGTGGCAGCCGCCGCACAGCGCGGTCTTCGGCTCGCCCGCCTTGGCATCGCCGAACGGCGCCGCGGCGCGATCGGCCGGGGTCTGCGAGGCGAAGTACAGCGCGATGCTCTCCAGATCGATGCGGCTCAAGTCGCGCACCAGGGCGTGCATGGGCGAGGTCTCGCGCACGCCGTTGAGGTATTCCTGCGTCGCCAGCACGAGATAGCGCGGCTGCTGGCCGGCGAGGCTGGGCGTGCCCGGCGTCTTGCTGTTGCCGTCCTCGCCGTGACATTTGCTGCAGGACGCCGCCATCGCCTTGCCGTTCTCGTAGGGCGAGAACACCTCGGCGTCCTTGCCCTGCAACGGCGCCACCGCCGGCAGGCCGGCATAGAAGGCCGCGACGTTGCGCGCGTCGGCGTCGCTCATATGCGTGGCGATCTCGCGCAGCGCGGCGTGCAAGCGCTTGCGCTGCTTGTACTCGGAGAGCGAGGTGAGGAGGTACCGCTCGTATTGGCCGGCGAGGTGCGGGATGCCGGGCGCGGTGCCCTTGCCGTCGAGCCCGTGACACGCCTTGCATTCGCGCTCGGCGAACGCCTTGCCGGCGGCGACGTCGGCCTTCGCCAGCGGCTCTTGCTTGACCGGGCCCGGATCCGAGCAGCCGATGAGCGCGACGGACAACAATGTCCCGAGCAGAAGGTGTCTCATGGGAAGCCTTGGTGTCATTGGAAGCCTCGATGGTCTGAGGTGAAAGCTGCGGTCATGAATCAATGCCCCATGACACTGCCGATGAAGCCGGTCAGGACGAGCGTGAGCAGCACCAGCCCGACGGCGATCAGCACGAAGCCGAGGATCTTGGAGGCGACCGTCATCGGCCGCGACGGCGCGTCGACCAGGTAGTTCTTGAGCTCGCCCGTGCGCACCAGCCGGTCGTACTCCACCGTGTGCTCGTGCCGGAACTCCTCGAGCGGCATCGCGCCGGTGAACATGACGATGTCGAGCGGGAATTTGTCCGGGCGGAAGTGATTGTTGAAGAAGTGCACGGTGAACAGGAACACCGCGGCCAGGAACGCCTCCTCGCCGTGGAAGATGGTGGCGACGTTGAACACCCAGCCGGGCAGGAGCATGGCGGTCCAGCTCTTGAACCAGAGCATGAAGCCGCTCGCGCCGATGATGGTCACGCCCCAGAACGGCGCCCAGTAGTCGAACTTCTCCCAGTAGGTCCAGCGGTCGAACACCGGACGCGGGCCGAGGCCGAAGAACCATTTGAACATGGCGATGATGTCGAACAGATCCTGCGGCCGCGGCAGGAGCGAGTTCGGCCCGAAATAGTCGAACTTGCGCAAATTGCGGCCGATCAGCAGCGCGAAGTGGATGAGCTGGCCGACGAAGATGGCGAGGAAGACGACCGCGAAGATACGGTGGATGAACGCCGCCGACTGCGGGCCGCCGAGCAGCTTCACGACCACCTTGGCCCAGGCGGAGTCGGCGTAGAACACCGTCATCCCCGTCAAGGTCAGGGTCATCAGGCTGAGCGCGAAGCCGAGATGGGCGATGCGCCAGACGAGCGGGAAGCGCTGATAGAACTTCTCCTTGCCGAGCACCATGCCGCTGGTGAGCACGTGCGGCCGCGTCTTGCGCTGCTGACGCTCCTTGGATTCGCGATAGAACCATAGCGCCGTGTGCGTCCAGAAGAAGGCGAACGTCCCGCCCAGGAGGCCGATCATGAATTTCGACGCCAGATAGGTGATCGGGTAGCGCTGCAGATCGTGGGTGACGGCGTGCGGCTGGAACGTGACGAATCCCGCCGTCGCGTTCTCGTGACACTTCTGGCAGGTCTTCAGCCGGTTGTCGGGATGCACCGTGGAGGTCGGATCGGCGACCCGCTGGATGGCGTGGCTGCCGTGGCAGTCGAAGCACTTGGCCGTGTAGGCGAAGCCGAGCGTGTTGACCTGGCCGTGATAGGTCTCGGTGTAGCTCTTCAGGCTGTCGTAGTGGCAGTTGCCGCAGTTCTTGGTGATGAGGAGCTTGGTCGAATCCATCGCCGGCCGTTCCACGTCGTGCGTGGTGTGGCAGTCGGAGCAGATGGCGACGGCCGGATTGCCCTTCTGCAGGGCTTCCTTGCCGTGCACCGAGGTGGCGTACTGCTCCAGCTCCTTGGTGTGGCACTTGCCGCAGGTATTGGGAACGTTGAGCCGCCACTCGGCGCGGATCGCGCTGCCGGGCGGGTAGACGTAATGGGCGTCGTGGCAGTTGGAGCAGGCGGCGTTGGTGCGCGTCTGGTCCTGCTTGTTCGGCCGCGCGTGGATCGATTTCATGTAGCGGTCGATCTGGTCGACCACCACGCCGAGGCGGGCGTACTCGCCGTTCTTCTTCTCCTTGGCGGCGTCCCACAGGCTCTCGTGGCACTGCACGCAGCTCACCTTGACGTCGACCTTGTCGTGCGGGATCGCGGTGATGTTGGTGTGGCAGTCGACGCACTGGCGCTTGCCGTGCACGCTTTTCTCGAACTTGTCCTGGATCACGTGCAGCGAGCGCGTCTTGCCGTCGGCGCCGGGAATGGCGAAGCCTTCGCTGCCGTGGCAGCCCAGGCACGCCTCGTTCGGCAGCTTGTCCGCCGGCGCTTGCGCCTGCCCTATCCCCGCGGCGCCCGTCGCGAGAATGAGCAGCGCGATCAGCCAGGCGGCAAGTCTTGCGAGCGGCATGTCCGTCAATTTCCCAATTTGCGGCACGGCGCGAGCAGACCTCGACACCATGCCGGACCGCAGGCGCTACGGCGCCCCGGCATTCGAAAGCGGCAAGCGGAGTTCGTTATTGCAACCAGAACACGCTCTCGCTCCGCAGAGCGTCCGATCATGGGAGCCTGAGCAAGTCGTGGCCGTCGGACTTTTTTGGAGATTCGGGGTCTTGCGTCCCCCTTTTGACCCGTTCGCTGTGATGCCTCATCTACGCTTGAGCCCGCGTGTAAAGGTATCCTCGGCGCGCATCTTTGAGCTATATCAAGGGGACACTACGC
>JBARNF010000079.1:0-4752 GCA_049802835.1 Bradyrhizobium sp. | reverse complement strand
CCCTCACCCGGATTGCGTCTTCGATGCAATCCGACCTCTCCCCGCAAGCGGGGAGAGGTTTGGAGACAGCTACTCCGCCGCCAGCTTCAGATCCGGCGCAGCCGCGCGGACTTCGGCGTCGACCTGGGCTTCGAACTTAGCAAAGTTCTTCTGGAACATTTCGACCAGCGCGCGCGCGGTCTTGTCGAACTCGGCCTTGTCGCTCCAGGTGTTGACCGGATCGAGGATCTCGCTCGGAACGCCCGGCAGCGCGGTCGGCACCGCGAAGCCGAAATATTTGTCGGTGCGGAACTCGACGTTGCGCAAGGAGCCATCGAGCGCCGCCGTCAGCAGCGCGCGGGTCACCTTGATCGGCATGCGCGAGCCCGTGCCGTACTTGCCGCCGGTCCAGCCGGTGTTGACCAGCCAGCAGTCGACATTGTGGTCGGCGATCAGCTGTCGCAGCATGTTGCCGTACACCGAGGGGTCGAGCGGCAGGAACGGCGAGCCGAAGCAGGTCGAGAACTCCGGCTGCGGCTCGTTGCCGAGTCCACGCTCGGTGCCGGCGACCTTCGCCGTGTAGCCCGACAGGAAGTGATACATCGCCTGCGCCGGCGACAGTTTTGCGATCGGCGGCAGCACGCCGAAGGCGTCGGCAGCGAGCATCACGACGTTCTTCGGATGCGGCGCGCGGCCGGTGCGCGAGGCGTTCGGGATGTAGTCGAGCGGATAGGCCGAGCGGGTGTTCTCGGTCTTGGAGCCGTCGTCGAAATCGGGAACGCGGCTGTCCTCATCGAGCACCACGTTCTCCAGCACCGCGCCGAACCGGCTCGAGGCGGCGAAAATCTGCGGCTCGGCTTCCCGCGACAGCTTGATGCATTTGGCGTAGCAGCCGCCCTCGAAGTTGAACACGCCGGACGGACCCCAGCCATGCTCGTCGTCCCCGATCAGGGTGCGGTTCGGATCGGCCGACAGCGTGGTCTTGCCGGTGCCGGACAGGCCGAAGAAGATCGCGGTGTCGCCTTTCGGGCCGACATTGGCCGAGCAGTGCATCGGCATCACGCCACGGCCGGGCAGATAGTAGTTGAGCGTGGTGAACACGCTCTTCTTTATCTCGCCGGCATAATAAGACCCGCCGATCAGGACGATCTTGCGGGCGAAATCGATGGCGACGACGTTCTGCGAGCGCACGCCGTGACGTTTCGGGTCGGCGCGGAAGCTCGGCATGTCGATGATGGTGAGCTCCGGTACGAAGGTATCGAGCTCGATGGTCTCGGGGCGGATCAGCAAGGTGCGGATGAACAGCGAGTGCCAGGCAAGCTCGGTGAAGACGCGCGTCTTGATGCGGAAGGTCGGATCGGCGCCGCCATAGAGATCCTGCGCGAACAGGGCCTTGCCTTCGGCATGCTTGACGAAGTCCTGGTACAGTGCATCGAACTGCTCGGCCGTGATCGCCTGGTTGCCCGCCCACCACATCTTCTCGGTGGAGGCGTCGCGCACCGTGAACTTGTCCTTCGGGCTACGGCCGGTGAATTCGCCAGTGTCCGCGCACAGCGCCCCATCGGCAGACAGCACCGCCTCGCCCGCCGCCAGCGAATACTGATAGAGCTGGGGAGCGCCGAGATTCCAATGCAGCTGCTTGAGATTCCTTAAGCCGAACTTGTCGGCACCGAAGGCACCGTTGCGTAGACCCGTCTCTTGCACGAAAATCCCTCCTGAGCGCCCGCACGGTTGCGCGCGAAATTCGTGGCGCATTGCGCGGTGACCGTTACCGTTTACATCGCATTACCTGAGCGCGGTCGTCGACCTAATACTGATCAACGCTGGGCTTGCCAAGACGATCCGGATGAATTGGTTATTGCCGACAGCTGATGTGCGTAGCTCATTTTTGACCCGCAGTTGCTCATCAGAGCAGCAAACGGCGCGTGGTGGGTGCATGCTGCAGCGCAACAGATATATCAGCGCACTTCGGTTTCGCCGAGAAGCAGGACTGGTGCCCAAACCGAAGGATACGCGCTGGCCGGCGAAGATCGATCATCGAGGACGGCCAGCATGGCGCGCCGCAGCGCCTCGCTGCGACCAATCGTCGGACTGTCCTTGAGCCGATGGAACGTATCGGTCATCAGCCGTGTCGCCGCGGCCGAATCGACCACCCAATGTGTCACCAGCAATGCCCGCGCACCGGCATAGAAGAACGCCCGTGCAAGACCCGACAACGCCTCGGCGCCGGGCTTATCGCCTGCGATCGTGTTGCAGGCCGACAGCACGACAAAATCGGCATTGAGCTTCAACTGCGCGACTTCGCTCGCCGTCAGAAGCCCGTCGTCGAGCGCAGACGGTGCGGCCGGCAGGCTGAGCGCCAGCGGCGGCTCGGCGATGCCTTTGACGTCACCGGCCACGAGGCCATGGGTGGCGAAATAGACGATCTTGTAGTCGGCCAGCGGCGCCCGCTTGACGGTGGCTTCGTTGGCATCACGGCCGAGGTGAACGTCGGTGGCGGCCACGCCGAGATCGCCGGCGATTGCATTGAGCTCATCGGCGGTATCCGGCAGCTGCGGCAGGGCGCGCGCGAGTTGGGTGCGATCGACGCCGGCGCCGCGCCAGAAATCCGTATAGGCCAAGGCGGTGATGTTGCGGGATGCCTGCTTGTTCTTGTTCGCGGGGCTGCTGAGCCCGGCTGAGATCGTGGGATCGAACACGGGATCGCCAAAGCCGATCATCGGCTTGGCGCCACGATCGCCCCGCGTCACGCCGCGCAGCGCCTGGAGGCTGCCGAGCGACGGCAGCACCGACACGGCCTGCCGCCGCAACAACCACGCCGCCTCACGGTAGCCCGCCATGCTGTCGGGAACGGCCTGCGCCGGCGGCTCAGTCACCAGCAAATGGTACGGCAGCGCGGTGAGCGCGCCTGACGGCACGATCAGCAGGCTGCGCTTGTCCTTGATGAGCGCGTCGACCGGCGCCAGCAATATCGTGTGAAGTTCGTTGGCAACAGCAAGATCGAACAGATCGGACCTCGCGGCCCCCTCCGCGGCGGCACCGGGAGCGAGACCGCGACGAAACCGCATGACGTCGCGCGCGAGCGCATCGGCGCCGTGTGGGATCTGTTGCCAGCCGAAACGATCGCGCGTGATCGCCAGCACAAACGCCTCCCGGTCGACCAGCGCAAACACGACCAGCGCCTCGTCGTCGGCCAGCAGTGCCTGGATCTCGCCGAGCCTGAGCGGCCGCGGATTCGACAGGGCCGCAAAGCCTGGAAATTCGCGCCCCAGCGTGCTGCGCAGCGCCGCCCGCTCGGCCGTGATCGCCGCGAGCCGCGCCTTGTCGCGTTTCTCGACGGCGAGATCGCGCTGCCCGGCGGGACGCGACACTGCGGCAATGATCGCCTTGTCGAGCGTCTCGCTTTCGGCGGCGAGATCCTGATCGTTGCGCACCAGTTCGGCGAGGCGGTCGCTGCCCGCGGGGAGCCGGACGGCGAGCTTGTCGACCGCGGACGCGGCCTGCGACTGCGCGCTGCGCTGGATCACATCGAGTGCGGCGTCGAACGCCTTCATTGCCGGCAGGGCTTCCGCGCGCCCTACCGCAAACAGCACCGGCAGCGCCACCTTCGGCTGCGCGCGGCCGCTCTGGATGGCGCGGTCGACCAGCGGCAGCGCATCTGAATTGCGCGCTGCGACCTGATAGAGGCCGGCGAGATTGTTCAGCGCGGCCACCGTATCCGGATGATCCGGCCCCAGCGCACGATCGCGGACCGAGAGCGCCCGAACAAATAACGGCTCGGCCTCGTCATAGCGCTGCTGGCGCTGCCTGAGGTCGGCGAGATTGTTGAGCGAGCGCGCGACGTCCGGGTGGTCGGCACCGAGCAGCTTCTCACGAAGGCCGAGGGATTGCCGGATCAGCGATTCCGCCTCGCTGAAGCGGCCCTCGCTCTTGGTGAGCTCGCCGAGATTGTTGAGCAAGGTCGCCACCGCTGCGCTCTCGTTGCCCGCCGCCTTGCGATAGATCGCGAAGGCACGCTTGAACAGAGGTTCGGCGTCGCCATGGCGGTCCTGACGCTCGTAGAGCGTTGCGAGGTTGTTGAGCGCCTGATCGACATCGGGATGATCCGGACCGAGCGCCTTCTCCCGGATCGCCAACGCACGCACGAACAAAGGCTCCGCCTCACCGTAGCGCTGCTGGCGCTGATACAGCGCAGCAAGATTGTTGAGAGCAGGCGCGATCTCGACGCTATCGAGCCCGAGCGCCGCCTCGTAGAGCGATACGGCTCGCTTGTAGATCGGCTCCGCCTCGGCGTCGCGGCCCAGCGAGGCCTCGATCTGGCCGAGGTTGATCAGCGCCGCCGCGAGCTCGCGCCTGTTGGTCGTGGTCTCTAGGACCGCCGCCATCGCCTGGGCCAGCGGCAGCGCCTCGCGGTATTTTCCGGCACGGCTCAGCGCGATGATCCGACCGCTCTCGGCCGCGAGATCGCTCTTCTGGGCGAGGGCTGGATGGAGCAGCGCGCTCGTCGCCAGAATGGCTCCGATTGCTATTGCCACGCGCTTGCAGGACGGCATGCTCGGATCTCCGCCAGGCACGGAGGTTAACCCGACTTCGCGGATTCGCGCTCGAAAATCGTGATTTTGCGATTTTTTGGAGCGCTAAGTTGATGATGTGCAACGGGTGGGGTGTTCGTTTTGGGCCGAAAACGGCTGTAGTGAAGACCTGCCCGATTCCCAAGGCCATGACGCTGCGCGTAGGATTCGCGGCGTCATGTTCCTGCGCCGCACCGAGCGA
>JBARNF010000078.1:0-5919 GCA_049802835.1 Bradyrhizobium sp. | reverse complement strand
CGGGCCAGGCCCTGCTGCCAGAGCGCCGCCGACATCAGTGCGATGAGTGCGCCGGCGACGGCAAAGGCGGCCGCGAGCCAGAGCGGGGCCTCTTCGCCTGCGACCGTGCAGGGCTCGATGCGCGCTGCGAGCGGGAAGGGAGCGGGGTTAGGAGATGGCGCCAGCATGTCAGGCCGCAGGAACCTTGAACATCGGCGTGATCAGGTCGATGCCGCATTCGAGCGTGGCGCACCACTCGATGAACTGGCGCGACATCGTCGCGTCCGGAAACAGCGCGCCGTGCTGCGGGGCGATGATCTCGATGTCGAGCGGGCGTACCATCTGCGCCCACGCCTTCATCACTTTGTTGGATGCCATGAAGCGCCTATGGAATCCGTCCATATGAGGCAGGTGCGACTTGAAGTCGCTGACGACCCTGTAGTCCATCCCCAATGAGGCGCCGAGGTCGCCGGAATAGAGGATCTTCGAGATCGGATCGTAGAGCTGGAAATTGCCCTCGCTATGCAGGAAATGGGCGGGTAACGCGTACAGCTTGCAGCCGCCGACGTTGAACACCATGCCCTCGTCCGGGATCGGTTTCATCCGGTCCAGCACCATATGGTCGAAGCAGAAATGCGACACGAACCGGGTCCAGATCGCCGAAATGTAGGCGTCTGCCTCGGTGGTCATCAGCCAGCCGTTGATCGCTGCAACGATGTCCGGGTCCTGGTGCGACAGGAACAGGTATTTCAGCTTGCCGCCGGCGAGTTGGCCAAAAGTCTCCGACAACACCTTGGCGTAGACCTTGTGACCGCCGGGATCGAGGATCATGCCGATTCCGTCGTGAATGATCAGATGCTGGTTGGTCTGCACCGCAAGATCGCCGGCAGCGAAGTCTTCCAGCAGGATGTTCTTGTGAACGCCGTCGTCATAGAGGACGATATTGGCCATGAGAATGCTCCCGCCGGCGCAGCGATCGCAGCGCGCCGGCTTTGATGGTGTGGTGGCGAAGCTACAGCACCTTCTGCAGCGACCGGACGGACTCGCGCATGTCGAAGAAGGTGAGGCCGAGCTTGCTGTTCTCGTTGGTGAGTGCGAGCAGCAGCGCGCCGCGGCCGGCGCTGACCAGCACCGCGTAGCCGGATTCGCCGCGAATGATGACTTCCTGCAGATGGCTGCGGCCAAGCTCCATGGAGGCGCGGCCACCGAGCGACAGCAGCGTTGCGGTCATGCCCGCCACCCGCGTCTCCTCCATGTCAGCCGCAAGCACGCTTGCAATCATCAGCCCGTCTTCCGAGATCAGGGCGCACGCCTCGACGCCGAACGAGTCGCTCTGCAGCTTGCGCAGGACGCGGTTGATTTCATCGAGTCGTGACATCGGCTTTTCCTCGACGGCGCGGGGGGCAAACTTGGATTGGAACGGACTTTGAGCCATGGCATCGTCATCTTCTGTTGTTGAAACGGAACTGTCGGGAATGGCGGCAAGAAGTGCCGAGAAGGGAATGAGCGCGTCCTCGGCTGGCGGCGGCGCGGGATGCTCGGCCGAGTCCGACTGCATCGCGAGAGCTCGTGTCTCGATCGTCTCCACCGCATCGTCCAGGGCGCGCTGCTCGGCTCTGAGACGCGATCGGGACACGGGAGGATCCATCCCCTCGAGCTGGGTCACCAGTGCCTGGCGCGCTGACTTGTAGACTTCAGCGCGACGTTCGGCGCTCGAGTCGGGCAGACTCTCCATTGCGCGCGACAGCAGGATGAAATAGTCGGCCGTGGTCGCAGCCACGATGGACGTCTCCTGATGGGAGGCTTGTGGTATTTTAAGCAGGCTCGCGAGGCGTCCCATCGCTCTACTCATCACTCAATGCACACAACGGTGATCAGCGTAGTAGGTGGCCAGCGCACGGAAGAATGATCTGAATCAAATTGGCGCGAATCCTGACGCAGAATTTCACTTAGTTTGTCCAATGAGCTGACAATGATCGCATTGTCGCCGCATGAGCCGCCATGGCGCCGCAATATTGCCGGGTTTGGGCGCGGGCTCGCCATCCTTCACGCCAGAATCAGCTACGATGCGGACGTAGGTAATTCTGCGCGCCATGTGAGGAAGAGACGTGAACGTCGTCGAATATATGCAGCGCGATACCGTTGCGCTCGCTGAAGCGATTGCTCGTGGCGAAACGACCGCTGCCGAGCTCCTGCAGCTTGCGTTGAAGCAAAGTGAGCGGACGCAGCCGACAACCAACGCAATTAGTACGTTGATGGAGCGGGAGGCGCGCGCACAGCTTGCGCGGCTGGGCGCCGGCCCCTTCACCGGCGTGCCGTTTCTCATCAAGGACTGCGCGCAGGACTATGCCGGGCTGCCGACCTCCTACGGCAGCAAGGCGCTGACCGGCAACGTCGCGGCCGAACATGCTCATGTCGTCCGGAGGTATCTCGAGGCCGGCCTTGTCATCTTCGGCAAGACCAATCTGCCGGAGCTTGCGCTGAAGGGCGTTTCGGATTCGCGCGCCTTCGGCCGCGTCAGCAATCCCTGGAACGCGGCGCATACGCCGGGCGGCTCCAGCGGCGGCGCGGCTGCGGCGGTCGCCTCCGGCGTGGTGCCGATGGCCGCCGGCAATGACGGCGGCGGCTCGATCCGGATTCCCGCCGCCTGCTGCGGCCTGTTCGGCTTGAAGCCGTCACGCGGCCTGGTCTCGTCCGGGCCAGGCTTCGGCGAGTATTGGTATGGCGCGTCCAGCGAGGGTGTGATCTCGCGCAGCGTGCGCGATACGGCCCTGGCGCTCGACGTCATCACCGGCAGCGAGCCCGGCGATCCTTTTCTTGCAGCCGAGCCCGGCGTGGTCTTCGCGAATGCCGTGGCGCGCGATCCACCGCGCATGCGCATCGGCTTCGCGACCGCCTCGCCGATCGGCACCGAGGTTCATGCCGAAGCCAAGCTCGCCGTCGACACCGCCGTGAAGCTGCTGCAGAGCCTGGGCCATGAGGTCGAGGAGGCCACGCCCGACATCGATGGTACGGCGCTCGCGACCTCGTTCCTGCACGTCTATTTCGGCCAGGTCGCGGCGCTGGTCGCGCAGGCGCGCGCAACGGGCGCCAGGCGCGAGGACTTCGAACTGCTGACGCGGGTGCTGGCGACGCTCGGCGGCGCCATCTCGGCGGGCGCGCTGACCACGCAGCTGCTGAAGTGGAACACTTTCGCCCGCGCGCTGGCGCGCTTCCATGCCCGCTATGACATGCTGCTGACGCCGACCTTGGCGCATCCGCCGATCCGGCACGGCCAGGGCGATCCGACCACGGCCGAGCAGACCTTGCTCGACATGCTCGACCGCATCGGCCTGCTCGGCGTTCTGACACGCGCGGGCCTGCTCGACGGCACGATCGACAAGATCGCGCGCGACAGCCTGCAATACGTCCCGTTCACGCAGCTCGCCAATCTGACCGGCACGCCCGCGATGAGCGTGCCGCTGCACTGGACTGCCGACGGCCTGCCGCTCGGCGTGCAGTTCACAGGCCGCCTCGGCGATGAAGTGAGGCTGTTGCAGCTCGCTCGCCAGCTCGAGCAGGCGCAGCCCTGGTTCGACCGGCTGCCGGACTGGGTGCGGCCGAGCTAGTCCTACTGCGTCACAAAGAGCCGGGCGGTCGCGATTTCCGCGGTCATTCCGGGGCAATCGTCAATGCGAAGGCGCGAAGCGGCGACGCGTTGACGATTGAACCCGGAATCTCGAGAAAGAATGAACGCAAGATAGCCTCGAGATTCCGGGTTCAAGGCCTGCGGCCTTGCCCCGGAATGACGGTGTTTATGACGCAGTAGGACTAGCTATTTCTTCGCTGGCATGCCGATCGCGCGGCCGAGCCCTTCGGGCCGCGGCAGCGCGGCGTGGGCCTGCAGCATCCGGCCGATGCTCTGCTGGATGTCCGGCGGGAACGGCGCGACCTTGCGCTTGGTCATGTCGATGTGAACCGACATGTTCTCGGAGGTGGCGGAGATCCAGCCTTCTTCGGCATGGCGCAACTCCTCAAAAGTGTGCAGCCGCTTCTCGTCGGCGGCGATCACCCATACCGCGATCTCGACGGGATCGCCGAGATGGATCTCGCGCAAGTACCGCACGTGGCATTCCGCCGTGAAGGTCGAGCCTTGGCGCTCCTTCATGTAGGCGGGGCCGATGCCGAGCTCGGCCCACAGCTGGTCGATGGCGCGATCGAACATCACGTTGTAGTAGGCCATGTTGAGATGGCCGTTGTAGTCGATCCATTGCGGCTCGATCTGCATGATCGACGACCGGAACGGCCCGGCCGCTTGCGGTGTGGGCATTGCATTATCGCTCATCGGCTCTTCCGTTTGCTCCCTTGACCCCTTGGTCGTCCTTTGTCACGGTCCGCCGCACATTGCGGAGGACACAGTGGCGACGACGATCCCCCATCACGACCTGAAGCGGCCCGCGCCGGAGGCGCTCAAGCGCGCGCTGGACGCGCTCGCGGCCCGCTTCGGCAACCGGCTGATCACCTCGCAGGCTGTGCGCGAGCAGCATGGCCATACCACGACCTGGCTGCCGACGCAGCCGCCGGATGGCGTGGTGCTGGCGCAGGAGACCGCCGACATCCAGGACGTGGTCCGCATCTGTGCGCCGCTCGGCGTGCCGATCATTCCGTTCGGCACCGGCACCTCGCTGGAGGGCCAGGTCAACGCGCCGGCTGGCGGCATCTGCATCGACATGCGCGACATGAACAAGGTGCTGGAGGTCCATGCCGAGGATCTCGACTGCGTGATCCAGCCCGGTGTCACCCGGAAGGCGCTGAACGAATATCTGCGCGACCAGGGACTGTTCTTCCCGATCGATCCCGGCGCCGACGCTTCGCTCGGCGGCATGGCCTCGACGCGCGCCTCGGGCACCAATGCCGTGCGCTACGGCACCATCCGCGAGAACGTGCTGGCGCTGAAGGTCGTCCGCGGCGACGGCGAGATCATCAAGACCGGCACCCGCGCGAAGAAGTCCGCCGCAGGCTATGATCTGACTCATCTCTTCATTGGTGCCGAGGGCACGCTCGGCATCATCTGTGAGCTCACGATTCGCCTGCGCGGCATTCCCGAGACCATCGCGGCGGCGTCATGCTCGTTCGAAACCGTGCGTGGCGCCTGCCAGGCGACGATCCTCGCGATCCAGACCGGCATTCCGGTGGCGCGCATCGAGCTGCTCAATGCCGCGCAGGTCAAGGCCTGCAACGCCTATTCCAAGCTGACATTGCCGGAGACGCCGCTGCTGCTGCTGGAGTTCCACGGCAGCGAGGCTGAGGTGGCCGAGCAGTCGAAGAACTTTGCCGAGATCGCCGGCGAGTGCGGCGGCGGTGCGTTCACCTGGACGACCAAGCCCGAGGATCGCACCAAGCTTTGGCAGGCACGCCACGACGCCTATTGGTCCGTGAAGGCGATCCGGCCTGGCGCCGGCGTGGTCGCGACCGATGTCTGCGTGCCGATCTCGCGCCTCGCCGATTGCGTTGCCGAGACCGAGGAGGACCTCGCGCGTCTCGGCCTGATCTCCCCGATCGTCGGCCATGTCGGCGACGGCAACTTCCATTGTTCACTGATGTGCGATGTCGACGATGCCGACGAGATGGCGCGCGGCGAGGAGTTCATGCATCGCCTCGTCGAGCGCGCGCAGGCGATGGGCGGCACCTGCACCGGCGAGCACGGCATCGGTCAGGGCAAGCAGAAATACCTCAAGTCCGAGCTCGGCGAAGAGGCGCTCGATGCGATGCGGGCGGTGAAGCGGGCGCTCGATCCGCAGAACATCTTCAACCCCGGCAAGATCATCCCGGCTGGGTGAGGCTTCGTTGGATCTGAGCTATCGCCGCGACTACGCTGCGCTCCCTCGCCCCGTTCTTTACGGGGAGAGGGCTGGGGTGAGGGGCAGACGCACGGGTGGTGTATGTCGAGCGACCTGTACC
>JBARNF010000077.1:0-4633 GCA_049802835.1 Bradyrhizobium sp. | reverse complement strand
TCGAGATCGAAGGATTCGCGCAAGCTCACCAAGGTGGCGAGTTTGGCGGCGCGTCCGAGGATCGGCTCGCGCACCTCGCCGGTGAACCTGCCGCCGTCGACGACGAGCTCGTTGGCGCGGTTTTCCTCGAAGCCGATCTTGGCCGCGATCTGGCGGGTGAACAGCGTGAAGCCGCCCGAGATCAGGCAGGTATAGGCGCCGTTGGCGCGCATGGTCATGACCAGATGGCGGCCGCCCGGCGTCAGCTTGATGCGCTTGGCCATGACGTCGTCGACCACGCTGACCGGCAGGTCCTTCAGCAATGCGACGCGTTCGCGCAACGCCGGCTCGAACGCGATCTCGCCGCGCATCGCCCGCTCGGTGATGGCTGCGACGCGGGTCTTGAGACCGGCGAAGTCGGCGAGCTCGTCGATGCACTCTTGGCCGATCATGGTGGAATCCATGTCGGCGAGAAAAAGCTTCTTGCGTCGGAAGGCCTCGGGCTGCACGACGATGTCGATCGGCATGTCGCCGCGCAGGTCGCGCAGCCGCGCCTCGATCTTGTGGACCTCGCCTTCGCCGCCGAACGGGATGTCGATTGCGACCTCGTCGTACAGCCAGCGCGGCGTGCCGGGCGACGGCAGCACGGCCAGGAAGGCCTCCACGATCGTGGTATCAAGCGCGGGATCGGCGGGATTGCAGATGAAGGTGGCGACGAGAGACATCAGGTGACTTCGCAAGGGAGCAACAAAGCGGTGCTTATCGCAGGGCCGACCGCCAGCGGCAAGTCGGCGCTGGCGCTGGAACTTGCGCAAAAAGCGGGCGGGGTCATCATCAACACCGATTCCATGCAGGTCTACCGCGACCTGAGGGTGCTGACCGCGCGGCCGACACCTGACGAAGAGGCTGTCGTGCCGCACCGGCTCTACGGCCATGTCGACGCCCGGGTGAACTACTCGGCAGGCCACTATGTCCGTGACGCCACAGGGGTTCTCGACGAGGCCCGGCGGGCAGGGCGGCTGCCGGTCTTCATCGGCGGCACCGGGCTGTACTTCAAGGCGCTGACCCGGGGCCTGTCGGCGGTGCCGCCTGTGCCGGACGAGGTCCGCGAGGCGGTGCGTCTGACGCTCGACCGTGATGGGGTGGAGGCGCTGCATGCGGAGCTGGCACGGCGCGATCCGGCCGCGGGCGAGCGGCTGAACGTGCGGGACCGCACCCGCATTGCCCGCGCGCTGGAGGTGATCGAGGCCACCGGTCGGCCATTGGCCGACTGGCATGCCGATACCACCCCGCCGCTGTTGCCGGAGGGCAGCACCCGGGCCGTGTTCATCGCGCCGGAGCGCGAGACGCTGTATGCGCGGATCGACGCGCGCTTCGAGACCATGCTGGACGGCGGCGCCCTGGAGGAGGTCGAGCGGCTCGCCGCCCGCGGGCTGGATCCGCTGCTGCCGGCGATGAAGGCCCATGGCGTGCCGGCGCTGATCCGATATCTGCGGGGGGAGATCACGCGGGAGGAGGCCGCTGTCGTCGGCAAGGCCGACACCCGTCATTACGCCAAGCGGCAGTTCACCTGGTTCCGGCACCAGCTGCCGGAGTTCGAATGGATGGCGCCGGAGGCGGCGCGGGCGTGGGTGGTGGCAAATTTAGGAGAGTCGTGATATCTTGATATCAAATTGAGGAGGCTCCGATGGCTGACATCCTCATCCGCAAAGTGGATGACGCGACCAAGGAACTACTGAGGCTTCGTGCCGAACGGCGGGGCAAGAGCTTAGAGGCTGACCTGAGGGAGACGCTCGAAAAGCTCGCGCGAGAGGAAGCAGAATCGCCTGACGATGCTGAGCCGTTTGGCAGCTGGCTGGTGGCGATTTCCCGGCCGGGCGCCGATCTGGATGAAGCGCTCGATCAGCTGCGTTCTGCGCCGATCCGGCCGGCCGCGCTGGAATGATCCTGCTCGATACCAACGTGATTTCGGAGGCGTTGAAGTCTGCGCCTTCGGATCATGTCGTCAGCTGGCTCGACTCGAACTTCGCCGGCAGCGCGCTCTCTAGCATCACGATCTTCGAGCTCGGTGCTGGTCTCGCGATGCTCAGCCCCGGCAAGCGCAAAGATGCGCTGGAGAATGCGATCACGCGGACAGTGAGGCGGTTTGGAAGCCGCATCTACGCGTTCGATGCAGCCGCAGCGCAGGCCGCTGCGCGTCTGCTCGCCCAGGCGAGGGCGAGCGGACTCCCACTCCATCAGATCCCGAACAAACTTGCTGACCTACAGATCGCCGGTATTGCGTCGGCGTACGGTCTCGACCTCGCGACGCGTAACGTCGGCGACTTCGCCGGACTGGGCCTTAAGCTGATCAACCCTTGGGAGTGACCAGCAGCGAAATGATATCTGTGTCGCAATTACCGCTCGCCGAACGGCAAAATCCGCGTTAACCTGACAAAATCGCGCTCATGAGCCGGCTTTGCCTTGACATTGGGGCATGCGTGGCTATGTTCGCGCAACCTTTGGGAAGTTCGCTCGGTACCATGCGCAACATTATTACCATTCTCCTTATCGTAGTCGTACCCAGGCGCATCGCCGGGGATGGCTAGCGGCCATCCATGATCCGAGCGGTGCGCAGGGCCTTCCAGGGCCCTTTTTTATTGCCTGGACGCCAACGACCCGCGTGATGCGTCCCTGAACCAGTCGACCCTGAACCAAGCGACCGAAACCATCCGACCGAGACCTCCCGACCCAGACGACAAGCCGCTGACAGAAGCGATCCGGAGCCCACCATGACCGACAAGAGCCACGATCCGAACCAGATGACCGGCGCCGCGATGATCGTGCGCGCGCTCATCGACCACGGCGTGCAGCACCTCTTCGGCTATCCCGGCGGCGCGGTGCTTCCGATCTATGACGAGATCTTCCAGCAGAGCGAGGTCCAGCACATCCTGGTCCGCCACGAGCAGGGCGCCGGCCACGCCGCCGAAGGCTACGCCCGCTCGACCGGCAAGCCCGGCGTCGTGCTGGTGACATCGGGGCCCGGCGCCACCAACATGGTGACGCCGCTGGCGGATGCGCTGATGGATTCCATTCCGCTGGTCTGCATCACCGGCCAAGTGCCGACGCATCTGATCGGCAACGACGCGTTCCAGGAATGCGACACGGTCGGCATCACCCGGCCCTGCACCAAGCACAACTGGCTGGTCCGCAACGTCAACGATCTCGCCAAGGTGCTGCACGAGGCGTTCTATGTCGCGACCACGGGCCGTCCGGGCCCGGTCGTCGTCGACGTTCCGAAGGACGTGCAGTTCGCGACCGGCACCTATCATCCGCCGCGCAAGTCGGACGTGCACATCTCCTACGCGCCGCGCGTCAAGGGCGACGCGACGCAGATCCGCAAAGCGGTGGCCCTGCTGGCTTCGGCCAAGCGGCCGGTGATCTATTCCGGCGGCGGCGTCATCAATGCGGGGCGGGAGGCCTCGCGGCTGCTGCGCGAACTGGTCGAGGTCACGGGATTCCCGATCACCTCGACCCTGATGGGGCTGGGCGCCTATCCGGCCTCGGGCAAGAACTGGCTCGGCATGCTCGGCATGCACGGCACCTACGAGGCCAACATGGCGATGCATGATTGCGATGTCATGCTGTGCGTCGGCGCGCGGTTCGACGACCGTATCACCGGCCGCACCGACGCGTTCTCGCCGAACTCCAAGAAGATCCATATCGACATCGATCCGTCCTCGATCAACAAGAACATCCGCGTCGACGTGCCGATCATCGGCGATTGCGGCGACGTGCTCGCCGATATCCTGCAGGTGTTCAAGGCCGAGGCGAAGAAGCCCGACACCAAGTCGTGGTGGCAGGAGATCGCCACCTGGCGCGCGCGCAACTCGCTGGCCTACAAGGCGAACCGCGATGTGATCATGCCGCAATACGCGATCCAGCGGCTGTTCGAGCTGACGCGCGGGCGCGACACCTACATCACCACCGAGGTCGGCCAGCACCAGATGTGGGCGGCGCAGTTCTACGGCTTCGAGGAGCCGCACCGCTGGATGACCTCCGGCGGTCTCGGCACCATGGGCTACGGCCTGCCGGCGGCGATCGGTGTCCAGGTGGCCCATCCCGATAGCCTGGTCATCGACATCGGCGGCGACGCCTCGGTGCAGATGACGATGCAGGAGATGTCGACCGCCGTGCAGTACGAGCTGCCGGTCAAGATCTTCATCCTCAACAACCAGTACATGGGCATGGTGCGGCAGTGGCAGCAGCTCCTGCACGGCAACCGGCTGTCGCATTCCTACTCGGAGGCGCTGCCGGACTTCGTCAAGCTGGCGGAAGCCTATGGCGGCGTCGGGCTGCAGGTGTCTAAGCCCGGCGATCTCGACGGCGCGATCAAGGAGATGATCTCGGTCAGGAAGCCGGTGCTGTTCGACTGCCGCGTCGCCGCGCTGGAGAACTGCTTCCCGATGATTCCGTCCGGCAAGGCGCATAACGAGATGATCCTGCCGGCGGAAGCCTCCGATCCCGCCGCGGCGTTCGCCGGCGGCAAGGCGCTGGTGTGAGTTGAACTTGGTGGCAATGAAGAGCTGATGTGAGATTGGTGTAGTCATGGCGCGCTGGTGCGGCGGTCTCTCCCTTAACCTCTCCCCGCCTGCGGGGAGAGGTCGGTTTGCAT
>JBARNF010000076.1:0-3780 GCA_049802835.1 Bradyrhizobium sp. | reverse complement strand
CCGTTCGGGCCTGCCGGGAAATGCGTCCAGCTGAGCTTGCTCTCGACGGCATGGCCAATCCCGGAAGAGCCGAGAATGGCTGCGGCGGTCCCTGCAACTGCTGATGTCATGATCTGTCTCCGTGTCGGCATGTCCGTCTCCTTGGCGTGATGAAAGGATGAGGCCGGGCAGCAGATCGCGATCCGGCAGTGCGCGACTGCCGGGTGACGTGTGCCGGGCGTGGGTGGGCTGGTTGGCTCAGGCCGCTCCGAACTGCGCGAGCAGGCGATCGAGCGGTTCGTACAAAGCGTTGCCGGGCAGCGGCCTCTCGCCCGGTCCGTCACCGGCCAGCAAGGCCGGGACGCCGGACAACCCGTGGCGTCGCATCAAGGTCTGCGCGGTCTGGATCCGGCGGCCATAGGCTTCGACGAGCATCTGATCCCGCGCCAGCATCCGCTCGGCGGCGCTCGCAAGACCCAGCGATCGAAGGATCTCACTCACGCCCGTGGCGCTCACGATGTCCTGCCCGTGCATATAGCGCGCAAGCTGCAGCTCCTTCAGGGCCGTGACCTCGCGGCCGGGATCGGTGACGTGGACCGCCGTCAGGCCGAGCGATGCGGCCGTCGAGTCGAACGCGCCGCCATTCCCCAGAATGCGTGTGCGGTAGTCCTCGGAGAAGCGCTGCCCGGTCAGCTTGGCGATGCGTTGATCGTTGCTCCAGGCATACTCGGCAAATTGCGCATCCATCCTGCCGGCGCCCTGACCTGCAAACAGGCCGGTCGGCAGGAGCTCGAGCGCGATGTTGTCGAGGGCGGCGAGCTTTTCGATCGCCGGACCGGCGCCGTAGCACCATCCGCAGAGCGGATCGAACAGGTAGGTCAGTCGCATCTCCAGAATCCTGTCTTGGATCGGCATGACGCCGACATAGCGCGTTCTCTTTTGTTCAAAAAGATGGGATAATCAGACAGATTGTATCCTAAAGGCAGACAATCAATGGAAGGCCCATGGCGTGGAGCCGATCAACCTCAATCGCCTCGTCTATTTCGCCGCCGTCGTCGATGCCGCGTCCTTCACCCGCGCGGCGGATCGGCTGGGGATCACCAAGGCGGTGGTCAGCCAACAGGTGGCCCAGCTCGAACGCGAGCTGAAGACCGACCTGCTGGTGCGGACCACGCGGCGTGTCGAGCCGACGGAAGCCGGCCGGCTGCTGCACGCGCGATGCGCGGCGATCCTGCGCGAGGCCGAGAGCGCGATGGCCGAATTGGCGCAGAGCAACGCCGCGCCGATGGGCCTGTTGCGGATCGCCGCTCCGAACGACTACGGCACCTGCATACTGGCCCCGATCGCGACGGCGTTCTCCCGGACATATCCGGCGTGTCGCGTCGATCTGATCCTCGCTGACAGCAGGCTCGATCTGATCGCCAACCAGATCGATCTCTCGATCCGGGTGGGATGGCTCGAGGATTCCAATCTGCAGACGCGGCGGATCGGCAGTTTTCGCCAGTTGCTGGTTGCCGCGCCCGGCGTGGTCAAGCGCGTCGCGCACCCGCGAGATCTGGCTACGCTGCCGTTCATCACCAACGCGGCCCTCAAGGAGCCGCTGAAATGGCAGTTCATCAGGAACGACGTCGAGCGGGCGGCGGTTCGCATGAGCCAGACGCTGACGATCAACTCGACCCCCGCGGTTCTCGCCGCGGCGCTTGCCGGCGGCGGTCTTGCCATCCTTCCGGATTTTCTGATCAGCGACGATCTGCGGGCGGGCCGTCTGCTCCACATCCTGCCGTCCTGGGCACTTCCTTCAGGGGGGATCCACGCCGTCTATCCGGCCGCCCGTTTTCGTGCGCCGAAAGTCACCGCCTTCGTGGCGATGCTCATCGAAGAGCACAAGCGCATGACCGCAAGTGGTCCGAAGCGACCGAGATGATATCGGCGCAGCGCCGACGAGCCATGTGCGTCGTCATGAGGTGGATGCGAGCCGCGGCAGTCTGCTGCCGCGCTATCGCGCCGGCACGAGTTCGGTCAACGAACGGATGATGCGGTCGGGCTTGACTGTCGCGTCCGCGGGCAGGCCGTCGCCGTGGACGTCGATCCAGATCGAATAGATGCCGAGCCGCTGCGGCGCCTCGATCTCCCATTCCAGATTGTCGCCGATCATCCAGGTGTCTTCGGGGCCGACGCCGAGCCGCTCCATCGCGTGCAGATAGGCCTTTTCCTCGGGCTTGCCGAAGCCGTGCTCGCCCTCGATCTGGATGTGGTCGAAGCGGTGCGCCAGCGCGAAGCGCTCGATCTTGGCGCGCTGCTGACCGGCCTCGCCATTGGTGACGAGTGCGAGCCTGACGCCGCGCGCCTTGAATGCGTCGATCGCTTCGTGGGCTCCAGGGAAGACGAACATCTGCTCGTCGCGATAGGCCGTGAAGCGGTCGGCGATGCGCAGCGCGAGCTCCACCGGCAGAGCGGCGGCGTCGCTGGTCAGCGCCGCGAAGCCGCCCTTGACCACCTCCTGGCGGGCCTGGATCAGCTTCATCCGCCATTCGGCGCCGGCGACCGACCAGAAGCGGCGCGCCGAGGCCAGGATCGCGGCCGCGACGGCCTGCGGCGTGTGCGGCAAGAGCTCCTCGGCGAATTCGGTGGCGACGATGTTCCAGGCGATCTCCGGCCGGCCATAGGCCGACAGGATGGTGTCGTCCATGTCGATCAGCATGGCGCGGGGCAGGTGAGCTGTCATCTCTTGAGCTACGCGGGAGCGTACCGAGGGTTTCAGGGCCATTTCACTTCGGGCGGCATCGAGGACAGGATGGACTCCACATTGCCACCCGTTTTCAGCCCAAATGTGGTGCCGCGGTCATAAAGCAGGTTGAATTCGACGTAGCGGCCCCTGCGGATCAGCTGTTCCTCGCGGTCGGCCTCGGTCCAGGGGGCGCTGAAATTGCGCCGGACCAGCTCGGGGTAGATCTTCAGGAAGGCGCGGCCGACATCCTGGGTGAAGGCGAGGTCTGCCTCCCAGTCGCCGGAATCGTGATGATCGTAGAAGATGCCGCCGATACCACGCGCCTCCTTGCGGTGGGGCAGATAGAAATACTCGTCGCACCATTTCTTATATTTGTCGTAGTCGGCGACGCCATTCGGCCCGGTACATGCCTCCTTCATCGCGGCGTGGAAGGCGATCGTGTCCGGATCCTGCTGGGTTCGCCGCCGGTCCAGGACGGGCGTGAGGTCGGCGCCGCCGCCGAACCAGGCTTTGGTGGTGACGACGAAGCGCGTGTTCATGTGCACCGCCGGCACGTGCGGCGACCACGGATGCGCGATCAGCGAGATGCCCGAGGCCCAGAACCGCGGGTCCTCGGCGGCGCCCGGAATCTGGCTGCGGAATTCCGGCGCGAACTCGCCATGCACGGTCGAGCAGTGCACGCCGACCTTCTCGAACAGCCTGCCGTGCATCATGCTCATGACGCCGCCGCCGCCTTCAGCGCCTCTGTGGTCGGTGCGCGACCAGGGAGTGCGCGTGAATGTGCCCGGCGCTTCGCTGCCATGGGGAGCCGTATCGGGGAGGCCAGATTCGAGTTTCTCGTACGCCCCACAAATGTCGTCGCGCAGCTTTTCGAACCAGGCGCGGGCGGCTGCTTGCTTTTGCCCCAGGGGCGTATCGGATGCGTTCATCTAGAATTGGGTACCGTGTCTTGTTTTTGACGGAAAAGATCCTTAGCCCTAACAGGCATCCACGATCAACATCCGGTCGCTGTCGCCCGTCGGAACACCCGGTCCGCGGTCATGCGCCGCTTTTTTGCTTGCGATAGATCAATG
>JBARNF010000075.1:0-3318 GCA_049802835.1 Bradyrhizobium sp. | reverse complement strand
GAGGCGAAGACCTCAACGCCCGAACTTGGTGCGAAGCATCTCTTTCAGGATCTGGCGCTTGATTGCCTTGTTGGTGAGGGTGCCGTCGTTCCACCACCAGCCGTCCTGCTTCATCTTGTCGGCTGCCGCGACGAAGCGCTTGGTCACCTCGGCGAAATCGGCATCGGTGTAGTTCAGGCTGAAGATGAAGCGGCCGGTGCCGACCCAGCTCAAGGCCAGGCCTTCGGCGCGCAGATAGAACTGCAGCATCCAATTGTAGCGCGACGGCACGGTGTACTCGACCATCCAGATCGACTGCAGATTGGACACGCGTACCGGCAGGTCGCGCTCGGTCAGCATGGCGTTGAGTTCGCCGGCGCGGCCGTTCCAGGTCTCGTCGACGCCGTTGTAGATCGCCGTGAAATTGGGACTCTCGAGCCGGCTCAGGAACTCGTCCATCGCCGTCATCACGTAGGGATGCGAGTTGAAGGTGCCGCGGGCGAAGCAGACGTCGGCCGGCCGGTCGTCGCGGAAGCGGCGCATGTATTCCGCCTTGCCGCAGACCACGCCGATCGGCAAGCCGCCGCCGAGGCTCTTGCCGTAGGTCACCATGTCGGCCTTGACGCCGAAGTACTCCTGGGCGCCGCCCGGCGCGAGGCGGAAGCCGAGGAACACCTCGTCGAACAAGAGCACGATGCCGCGCTCGCTGCAGACCTCGCGGAGCTGCTTCAGCCATGCGGTGTAGGCCGCGCGATCGTAGCGGCCCTTGCGCGAGGAATCGACCAGCGCGGAATCGCCGGGCGCATTGCCGTTCGGATGCAGCGCCTGCAACGGGTTGACCAGCACGCAGGCGATGTCGCGCCGCGTGCGCAGGACGTGCAGCGTGCGCTCGGACATCTCGGCCAAGGTGTAGGTCTCGTGCGGCGCGATCGGGTTGCCGACGCCGGGCTGCACGTCGCCCCACCAGCCGTGATAGGCGCCGGCAAAGCGCACCAGATGGCTGCGGCCGGTGTGGTAGCGGGCGAGCCGCACCGCCTGCATCACGGCCTCGGTGCCGGACATGTGGAACGAGACCTCGTCCATGCCGGACAGCTCGGTCAGGCGCTTCACATTGTCGGCAACCACAGGATGATAGAGGCCGAGCACCGGGCCGAGCGCACTTGCGCGCCGTTCCCCCGCCGCGATGCACTCCTTGTAGAAATCGGTGCCGAAGATGTTGACGCCGTAGGAGCCGGTGAGGTCGTAGAACCGGTTGCCGTCGAGATCGGTCAGGGTCACGCCCGACGACGACTGCATAAACGAGCCGGCGCCGAGCTGCTCCTTGACGAGGCGGCTGTACTGGAACGGCACGCGATAACTCTGCGTGAACTGCAGGTCGGAGATCCGGCTCGCGGCTTCCGCGGTCAGCGCGCGGCTCTTGGCGAACTTCTCCTGGAACAGTCCACCGAGCCGGAAGAAGCCGTCCTGCCGCCTGTTTGCGACATCCTGCGGTGCGCCGTCGGAGCGGAAGAACTCGTCGGTCTCGAACTCATAGCGCGGGATCAGCTTGGAGATCCGGCGCGACATCTTGGAATGGCCCGCGAGCGAGCGGTGCTTGGCGCGCGACAGTTCGATGCGGGCCTTGACCTTCGGGGCGACGGCTGCCGTCACGGCGGCGCCAACAGCGAGCGTTACATAAGGAATCGAGGTTTCCATCATGTCCACTAGCGCTAATCCCTCCTGCTGACAGATTCATGACAGTCAAAAGCCTGATCGCCTCCTTCACCCAACAGGAAGACCTCAACTTCCTGCTCACCAACCGCGTGCCGCGCGCCGCCCTGACCCGCTTCATGGGTTGGTTCAGCAAGATCGAGAATCCGCTGGTCGCGGACGCATCGATCGCGCTGTGGAAGCTGTTTTCGGACCTCGACCTCTCCGAGGCCCGGCAGTCGCACTTCAAGAGCCTGCACGCCTGCTTCACGCGCGAGCTCAAGCCGGGCCTGCGGCCATTCGATCCCGATCCTGCCATCGTGACCAGCCCGTCGGACGGCATCATCGGCGCCCATGGCATGATCAAGGACGGCGAACTCTATCAGATCAAGGGGGCACCCTATGCGTTGCGCGATCTGGTCGCTGACCCCGCCGTGGTCGAGACCCATCGCAACGGCTGCTTCATGACGTTGCGGCTGACCTCGAGCATGTATCACCGCTTCCATGCGCCGGCGGACATGACGCTCGAGCACGTCAGCCTGATCCACGGCGACACCTGGAACGTCAATCCCATCGCGCTCAAGCGCGTCGAGCGGCTGTTCTGCAAGAACGAGCGCGCCGTGATCCGTACCCATCTTGCCTCCGGCGAGCCGTTCACGATCGTTCCGGTGGCGGCGATCCTGGTGGCCAGCATCCGCCTGCATGCGCTCGACCGCGTATTGAACGCGCAGACCGAGCGGCCGCTCGCCTATAGCTGTAACAACAATGTGCGCAAGGGCGAGGAACTCGGCTGGTTCGAGCACGGCTCGACCATCATCCTGCTCGCGCCCGGCGACTTTACGTTCTGCCCCAACGTGACCGAGGGCGCACGCATCCGCGCCGGCCAGCCACTGTGGCGCAGGCGCGTCGCCGCCGCCGGAATGTAAGGCGCGCGCCGCCGGAATCTCGATTTCGCCGTTGCACGTCACCATATGGTGGCGTTGAACTGGCGAATCAAACTGAAGGGGGCTGCGGCCCCAGGACTCGGGAGAGGCGATGGCGAGAGCGCCGATCATGGCGGCAGGTGGCATCGTGCTGCGGCGGGAGCAACCGCCGCGGATCGCGGTGGTGCGCCTGCGCAAGCGCGACGAATGGGTGCTGCCGAAGGGCAAGCTCGATGACGGCGAGACGCCGCGCGACGCTGCCAAACGCGAGGTGCTGGAGGAAACCGGCCACAGGGTGACGGTGCACGAGTTCCTCGGCACCTTGGTCTACGACACCGGCACGCGCTCCAAGGTCGTGCATTACTGGCGCATGGAAGCGGCTGATGAACCGTCGGGGCCGTTGATGGACGACGTCCGTGCTGTCGACTGGTTGCCGCTCGATGCCGCGGTCGCGCGGCTGTCGCGCGATCACGAGAGGACGTTCCTGGAGACGGTCGGTCCTTACGCGCTGGCCGGCCTGATCCGCAAGACCAGGCCGAAGCCGGCACCGGAGGTGGCCAGGACGGTGGAAAAGACCCCGGACAAGGCGGCGGCTGAAAATATCGTGGCGGAGAAGGCCGCCGTCGCCGAAAAGCCTGCGGTGGCGAAGAAGCGCCGCAGCCGCGTCACCGAGCCGGCTGCGCCTGCGTCGCCTGCAGGGATCGCCGTCGTCACTGCAGCCGAGCCC
>JBARNF010000074.1:0-2123 GCA_049802835.1 Bradyrhizobium sp. | reverse complement strand
GGTATGCAGGGCTCCAGAGCCAGGAACCCCGCCTTCAGACGAAAGCCGAGAATGGATTCGAGGCCGGCCCGGTACATCCATCCGGCCGCTCCCGTATACCACGTCCATCCGCCGCGACCGACATGTGGCGACATGGAATAGACGTCGGCGGCGACGACGTAGGGTTCGACCTTGTAGCGATGCACGCCTGCCCGCGTGCTGGCGTGATTGATCGGATTGATGCGCGAGAACAGAGCCGCGGCCTGGTCTCCCTGCCCGAGCATTGCGTAGGCGATCACCGACCAGGCCGCGGCATGGGTGTATTGGCCGCCGTTTTCTCGAATGCCGGGGGGATAGCCCTTGATGTATCCGGGATCGCGCGACGTTCGATCGAAGGGCGGCGTGAACAATAGAGCGAGACCATCGTCGCTGCGAATGAGATGTTCCCGCACGGAGGACATGGCGAGCGCGGCGTGCGCCGGATCCGCTGCCCCGGAGATCACGCTCCAGGATTGCGCAATCGAATCGATCCGGCATTCCTCGCTCGCCGACGAGCCGAGCGGCGTCCCATCATCGAAATAGCCGCGCCGGTACCACTCGCCGTCCCAGCCGTCGCGTTCGAGAGACGTTTTCAACGCCGCGTTATGTGCGAGCCATTTCGCGGCGCGCGCGGGCTCGTCGCGCGCCTGCGCAAGCGGCGCAAAGGCCGCGAGTGCCGCGTACAGGAACCATCCGAGCCAGACGCTCTCGCCCTTGCCCCCCTCGCCGACGCGATTCATCCCGTCGTTCCAGTCGCCCGTACCGATCAACGGCAAGTCGTGCTCGCCCACGCCGAGACTTTGATCGAGCCCGCGCGCGCAATGCTCGAACAGAGAGGCGACTTCGTCGGCGATCCTGGGCGGGTAGTAGGCCTCGTGCTCGCCGGGCCGCAGCGTCTGCCCTTCCAGAAACGGAACCCTTTCATCCAGGATCGCCCTGTCGCCGGTCGTCTCGACGTAATGTGCGACGGCGTAGGCGAGCCATATCCGATCGTCCGACATGCGTGTGCGAACGCCCAAGCCTGACGTCGGCACCCACCAATGCTGGACGTCGCCTTCGACGAATTGCCGCGCCGCGGCGCGTAGGAGGTGCTCTCGCGTGAGACCTGGCCGCGCCGAGGCAAGCGCCATTCCGTCCTGCAGCTGGTCGCGAAACCCGTAGGCTCCGCTCGCCTGATAGAACGCCGATCGCGCCCACACGCGACAGACGAGCGTTTGATAGAGCATCCAGCGATTGAGCATGATGTCCATCGACCGGTCCGGCGTTTTGACCTGAACGGTGCCGAGAACATCATCCCAATGCCCAACGACCGCGCGAAAGACCGCGTCGAGATCGGCCGCCCGGTAGCGCGCGATCAAGGTTTGCGCGTCGGCCGCGCTCGCCGTTTCGCCGAGGAAGAAGACGACCTCGATGCTGCCGTTCGGCGGCAATTCGATCGGGGCCTGCAGGACGCCGCAGGGATCGAGCCCCGCGCCGACCTGCTTGGAGAGCGGAACGTTCCCCGCCAGCGCGGCCGGCTGATCGAGCGTGCCGTTCCGCCCCAAAAACTCCCGCCGGTCGCCGGTCCAGGCCGTCTGCCGTCCGGCGAGATCGGCAAAGGCGGTGCCGGCACGAAACGCCGTGTTCCACGGATTTCGGGCAAACATCGCGCCCGTTTCCGGGTCGATCTCCGTCACCACGAAGGGTGCCGCCGCACTTCGGGACGGACCCAGGACCCACTCCACATAGGCGGTGACTGAAAGCCGTCGCGTCCGCCCCGAAACGTTGCGAATGGTCAAGCGCGAGATCTTGATCGGATCGTCAAGCGGCACGTATTGCAGGAGATCGAGCACAATGCCGCGTTCGGCGTGCTCGAACCGGCTGTATCCCTGGCCGTGCCGGGCGATATAGGGCCCTGCATCGTGTCGGATGGGCAGGGCCGTCGGCCCCCACAGCTCACCGGTGTCCTCGTCTCGCAGATAGATGACCTCGCCCGGCCGGTCGGTCACCGGGTCGTTCGACCAGGGCGTGAGCTGATTCTCCCGACTGTTGATCGACCACGTGTAGCCGCTGCCCTCGACCGAGACCTGGAAGCCGAAATTCGGGTTGGCGATGACATTGATCCA
>JBARNF010000073.1:0-1701 GCA_049802835.1 Bradyrhizobium sp. | reverse complement strand
AGATGCCGGCCGGCGCCGACGCGAACGGCGCGATCGTCGTGCCGGTGAAGCACGAGGGTCGGTGCAGACACGCGGCTCAGGAGATGCCGGACATCCGTATCGCGCAACGACTGGAGCAGGCCCTTGATGGCGCCGGGGCTCGACGCCGCCCGGAGCAGGCCTGCCCACCAGGCTCTCGCCTGCGGATCGCCGGACAGGCTCGGCGCGAAGGTCTCGATGCCCGCGGGTCCACCCCATGCGGCAACGAGCTGCTGTAGCCAGATATCGTACTGGGCTGCTTGCAGCGTGTGCGGATAATCGGGGGTGGCGCTTCCCTTGGCCAGTGAGGCGAACAGGATCAGTCCAGCGACGCGGTCAGGACGATCGGCGGCGAATTTGATGCAGGCCGGGCCTCCCTCGGAGGCGCCGAACAGCACGGTTCGGCGACTGCCGGCCGCATCGAGCACGGTCTCGATGTCCTGCGCGGTCGCGTCCACGCTGGGATTGAACCCGACCCGATCGGACAGCCCGACGCCGCGGCGATCGAACATGATCAGACGGCCCATCGCGCCGAGCGCGGACAGCAAGGCGCGGCAACGCGGCTCCTCCCAGATGCGCTCGACATGGGACACGAAGCCGGGCAGCAGCAGAATGTCGGTGGGGCCGGTGCCGGTGGTCTGGAATGCGAGATGGACGCCGTCTCCGCTGACATAGCGCGTCGCGGGGGGCTCCTGGTGTGGCGCCGCCGTGCCCTGCTTCAGCAGCGCGCGGGTCTCCGCCTCCGGCGCGACATCGAGCTCGTCGCGGAGACGCAGCGTCAAGTCCTGGAAGTGGCGCTCGGCGGCGGCACGATCCCCCGCGAGCAGCAGATTGCGGATGAGCGACCGGCCATAGACCTCGCTGAGCGGATCGAGCGCGACGAGGCGGCGGGCGTGAGCCACGGCGGCGGCGTAGTCGCCGGACGCACCGCTTGCCTGCACCGCGCGCTCGAGCGCCTGGATCGCCCGGCCTCGCAACGCCTCGCGGCGAAAGAAGGCCCATTCGTCGAATTGCGGACAGTCGCCCGGCGTGAAGCCTTCGAGGAAGTCACCCGGATAGAGGCGGCAGGCCAGCTCGAACGCGCCGCGGTCGCAGGCCGCCTCGAACAGCCGGGACTCCACCTGCAGCTCGATCGCCGGCGACCAGCGAATCGTGGTGCGATCGACCGAGAGAACGCCGTCGCGGAGGCTGAGCTGGAGGCGGTGCAATAGACGCCGTAGTCGCGCCCGCGCCACCTCTTCGGAACTGTCCGGCCACAACATCGTCGCCACCACGTCGCGGCCCACGCCGCCGGTCGCCTCGGCCAGATACACCAGCAAAGCGAGGCCCTTGCGCAAGGCGATCCGGCACGGCTGGTCGTCCCTGCGGATCTCGGGAAAGCCAAATGTCCGGACGCTGAACCGAGCCGTCATGAGGCGATCCGCACTGACCGCGCCCCGGGGACGCTGAGGGGACGGAGGATTGCTAACGGCAAGGCTCGATCACGCTGCGCGCCGTTCCCGCAGCGAGCCTCTCTTGCCGCCGGCAGCATGGCCCGTGGCACAACAGGGAAACAGTCATGTTCGCACGTCTCCTCATCATGCTCTACGCCATCATGAGTTATGCCGTCTTTCTCGCGTCATTCGTGTGGGCGGTCGGCTTCGTCGGCAATTACAACGATCTCATATCCAAGTCGATCGACGT
>JBARNF010000072.1:0-2924 GCA_049802835.1 Bradyrhizobium sp. | reverse complement strand
GCACGCTATGCCGCCGATGCCGATCGTTTTCCCGATGATCTGGTCAGGGTCTATGACGTCATTGCGCCGCAACTCGGCTTGCCCCGGGGCACCGCTCTTGGCGAGCGCTTTCGGGATTCGGCCGCGCGCTGGACGGCGTTTCCCGACAGTGCGGCGGCGCTGGCCCGCCTCGCCACGCGCTATAAGCTGATCGCCATGACCAATGCCCGGCGCTGGGCGCTGGACCATTTCGAGCGCGAGCTGGGGTCGCCGTTCTACGCGACGTTCACGGTCGACGACACCGGTACGGAGAAGCCCAATCCTGCCTTCTTCACGCAGGTGTTCGATTTCATCGAACGCGACGGTGGCGCCAAGTCCGAGATCCTGCATGTCGCGCAGAGCCAGTATCATGACATCGGAATCTCGCGGCAGCTCGGCATCACCAATTGCTGGATCGAGCGGCGCCATGCCCAGCAGGGCTATGGCGGCACCATCGCGCCGGCCGCGTTCACGACGCCTGATTTCCACTTCCACGCCATGTCCGAGCTGGCCGACGCGGCGGACCGTGTGCCTGCGACTTGACGAGCGACTGACAACTCCATTCTGCCGGATCGTAAACAGGGGAAGGCTGACATGAGCGACATGATCACCAACTGGGCTCCGAGCGACGATGTGCTGGTCGAGACGGCGATCCGCCGCGGTGCCTCGCGCCGCGATCTCCTGAAGATGATGCTGGCCAATGGCGTGGCGTTTGCCGCCGGCGGCGCGCTGCTCGGGCGGGCCGAGCGCGCGGTCGCGGCGACCCCGAAGAAGGGCGGCGCCATCAAGGCGTCCGGCTGGTCGACCTCGACGGCCGATACGCTCGATCCGGCCAAGGCGTCGTTCTCGACCGACTACGTCCGCTGCTGCTCCTTCTACAATCGGCTGACCACGCTCGACAAGTCTGGCGCGGCGCAGATGGAGCTCGCGGAGTCGATCGAGTCCCAGGATGCGCAGACCTGGACCGTGAAGCTGAAGAAGGGCGTCACTTTCCACGACGGCAAGCCGCTCACGGCCGACGACGTCGTGTTCTCGCTGAAGCGCCATCTCGACAAGGGCGTCGGCTCGAAGGTGGCCAAGATCGCGGCGCAGATGACCGGCTTCAAGGCAGTCGACAAGACGACCGTCGAGATCACGCTGGCGAGCCCCAACGCCGATCTGCCGATGATCCTCGCGCTGCATCACTTCATGATCGTGGCCGACGGCACCACCGATTTCTCCAAGGCCAACGGCACCGGCGCCTTCGTCCGCGAGGCGTTCGAGCCCGGGGTCCGCTCCATCGGGGTGCGCAACAAGAACTATTTCAAGGACGGCCCCTACATCGATCAGATCGAATTCATCGCCATCACCGACGAGAATGCGCGCGTCAACGCGCTGCTGTCCGGCGACATACAGCTGGCGGCCAGCATCAACCCGCGCTCGCTCCGTCTCATCGAGGGCAAGGAGGGCGTGTCGCTGTCGAAGTCGACAACGGGCAACTACACCGATCTCAACGTGCGCCTCGACATGGCGCCGGGCAACAAGAAGGACTTCATTGACGGGATGAAGTCCCTCGTCAATCGCGAGCAGATCGTCAAATCGGTGCTGCGCGGCTTCGGCGTCGTCGGCAACGACCAGCCGGTCTCTCCGGCGAACTTCTTCCACAATCCCGATCTCAAGCCGAAGCCGTTCGATCCGGACAAGGCGAAATTCCTGTTCCAGAAGGCGGGCGTGCTCGGCCAGTCGATCCCGGTGGTGACGTCGGAGGCGGCGAACTCGGCCATCGAGATGGCGATGGTCATCCAGGCCTCGGCGGCGGCGATCGGCTTGACGCTCGACATCCAGCGAGTGCCTTCCGACGGCTATTGGGACAATTACTGGCTCAAGGCGCCGGTCCACTTCGGCAACATCAATCCGCGTCCGACGCCGGACATCCTGTTCTCGCTGCTGTACGCGTCTGAAGCCCCCTGGAACGAGAGCCGGTACAAGTCCGAGAAGTTCGACAAGATGATGCTCGAGGCGCGTGGGCTGCTCGACCAGGCCAAGCGCAAGCAGATGTATGCCGAGATGCAGGTGATGATCGCGGAGGAGGCGGGCACCATCGTTCCGGCCTATATCTCCAATATCGATGCGACCACCTCCAAGCTGAAGGGCCTGGAGCCGAGTCCGCTGGGCGGCATGATGGGGTATGCTTTCGCCGAATATGTCTGGCTCGATTCGTGAATGGCATGTGAGACGCGAGGCGCTGGCCGGCACGGCCGGCGCCGTGCGACGACCCGTCTCTGACCAGGCTCGCGGACACCTCATGTGAAACATCGGATCGCCTCGCTCGTCCTTTCCCGGCTGTTGATCGCGCTGGTCACCGCGCTCATCGTCTCGTTCGTCGTGTTCTTTGCCACCGCGATGCTGCCGGGTGATACCGCGACGATCCTGCTCGGCCAAGCCGCGACACCCGAGGCGGTCGAGGGCCTGCGCAAGGCCATGCATCTCGACGACCCCGCGATCTTCCGCTTCCTGCGCTGGATACTCGGTGTGCTGCATGGCGATCTCGGCGTCTCCTACGCCAACAACATGCCGGTCGCGCACCTGATCGGCGGCCGCCTGGTCAACAGTCTCAAGCTCGCGGGTCTCACCGCAGGCATTTCGGTGCCGCTCGCTCTGACGCTCGGCATCACGGCTGCGATGTGGCGCAACACGCTGTATGACCGGTGCCTGACCATTGCCGTCATCGGCGTCGTGTCGGTGCCGGAATTCATGATCGCCACTCTCGCCGTGCTGTTGTTCGCGGTCTACCTCCAGTGGCTGCCGGCGGTGTCCTTCACCAGCGAGATCCGCACCGCTTACGATTTCGCGCGGGCCTATGCGATGCCCGTCCTCACCCTCACCGCCGTGGTCTCGGCCCAGATGATCCGGATGAGCCGGGCGGC
>JBARNF010000071.1:0-5467 GCA_049802835.1 Bradyrhizobium sp. | reverse complement strand
GGCTGCTGCGACGGCGCGAGCTTCTGCGGCGCGGCTGCTGTGTTGTTGCCGAGGGTCAGCGCCGCCACCGGCGGCGGCGCGATGGTCGGAAGACCGGACGTTGCACCCTGCACGTTGATGTTGAAGGCATTGAGGATGTGCGCGGCACCGAGGCTGAGATTGCCGGCGACGCGAATGCCGGCCGCGCCGGCGTCGATGGTGCCGGCCGGTGCGTACAGGTTGACGTCGCTCTTGCTCGGGTCCTGCCCCTTCAGCGTGACCAGCGCCGCGATGCCGGCGCCGGTCACCAACCCGGTCGGATTGAGGTAGCAATAGCCGTTGGCGTCGCAGATGGTCTGCTGCGGCGGACTGGCCGCATAGGTCTTCGAGCCCTGCCCGGCGTTGATGTCGCCATTGGCGGAGAACAGGTCGATGTCGCCGCCCTGCATGGTCATGACGCGGCTCTGCGCGAGCTGGATGGTGCCGTCGCTGTAGCCGCGAATCGTCCCGCCGGCCAGCGTGAGAATTCCTTCCTGAATGGGACTCAGCAGGTCTTTCCCATTGCGGCCGACATTGATGTTGCCGCCGGGCACCAGGATGTTGATGTCGCTGCCCATCTGTGTCTCGAGCACCGAGCCGCCGAGCGAGATCGTGCCGGTCACGACGCGGCTGGCCGCGCCGTTGACGCCGTTGACGGGGCGGTTGTCGGTATAGCCGAACGCCGCCGGGAACAGCGTCGAGATCGCGGCATAGGCGCGGCCATACTCGCCGGCATACGCGCTGCCCGGATCGTTGCGATCCTTGCCGACCCGGATGAGGAAGTCGTTGAAGCTGCTGTTGATCGCGAGCTTCTCGCGCAAGGTGGGCGTATCCTGTCCAGCGGCGATGGTGGCGAACCTCGCACTCGCCGCGTCCTTGGTGATTCCAAGCACGCCGGCGATGTCGGCCAGGAAATCGAAGCCGACATCCGGCGCGGTGGGCGCGATGTAGTTGTTGATGAAGGCGATGTAATTGGCGCGCGCGCCGGTGCCGAAATAGCCGCTCAGCGCCTGATCGACCAGGCCGTGCTGCTTGTCGACGGCAAGCGCATTGAAGTCGCTCCACGCCTTGGCGCGGGTGGCTGTGTCCCACGACTTGGCCGGATCAATCCCGTCGTTGAGCTTGGCGGCGATGAGCCGCAGCAGATCGATCCCGCTGGTGCCCGACCGGTCCGGGTCGACATATTCGGCGATCACCGCTGCGTAATCGATGTGCTGCGGCTTGACGCCGGCCATCACGTAGATGTTGGCGCTCTGGTTCGGCAGGTATTTGACCAGCTGTCCCGGAACATCCGTATTGGTGCCGTAATTGGTGCCGTTGCCCGCCGCAACCAGGCCCGCGTAGCCGTTCAAACCCTGGCGCAGCGGACCAATGTTGCGCCCAGCCTGGATCAGCCACGAGCCGGGACCGTAGAGGACATAGGAGCCGCCGATGATCGAGTTTCCTGCCACCAGCGACGTGACGTCGCTGACATTGTTGTTCTGGAAGGTGATGGTCGCGGTCCCGGCATTGGTCTCCGGGACGCCATCGACCGCAGAGGAGAGAGCTTTCTCTGATAAGATGTTATTACCCGCGGTCATGTCGGCCGGCTTGATCAGCGTGATGGTGCCCGCCATCGTGACATCCTGTCCCGCGGCGATGATCACTGGCACCGGGTCATTGGCGTGCAGCGCCTGGGTCAGATCGGCAAAAGTCTGCCCGAGCGGATTGACGTAGCTCGTGACGGTACTGGCGGCACTATGCACGTATTTGCTGGATGCTCCGGTCGCCAGATCCAGCATGATGAGTCTTGAGTTGGAGCTGAAAGTGATCGACTGGGCCGCCATCAGTGAAAGCGTTCCCGAAGCCGTCCCAGTTGAGCTCGGGATCGGGACGATGCTGATGGTCTGCCCACCAATGATGATCGATCCATTCAAAGCCGCAACGTCGAGGGTGGCGGGGTAAATCCCAGTACCGTTGGTTCCATAGACGTTGGTGCCCTTGGGCACCAGTGTGCCCGCAGCTGCGGTTGCGAGATTGATGTCGCTGGAGACGCTGGTCAAGGAAATCCCGCTCCGGTCACCGTAAGTGGTGAAAGGCGTGCCCATCCAGGAGGACGTCGCCAGAGTGGACGCTACTGGCAGGACTACGTTGGAAACGACGGGCAGTTGCGCCGGATCATAGACGGACAGGAGGTTGATGCTGCCTCCGGCCAAGCCGCTGATGAAGCCGTTCTGCACGCCGAGGATCAGGTCGAGCGGTTTACCGGTCGGCGAAGTCGTTCTCGCCTTGGCGGTCGCGTTCGAATTTCCGGTCCGGATCGTCGCCGAAAGCGCGGAGTTGGGGTCCGCGCTGATCGAGCCGCCGACCTTGATCCGACCGCTGCCGAGCCCGACCAGGAAGTCGCCGCTGAGAAGGCTGCCGCCGGCCTGCACCGACAGGTTGCCACCGCCATAGGTGACCATGTGCGCCGGATCGCTGGCGGTGAGGCCACCGGCGACAACCAGGGTTTCGGGAAGCGAGACCCCGATCTGCTTGATGTCGTTCCCAGCCACCAGGGTCGCGTTGCCGCCACCGAGTGCGCCGATCCCCTGGAAGAACGACGCGTAGTTGATCCAGGCTGCGGTTTGGCAGCTTGCCACGACGGTGCAATTGGCGAATGGCGTTGACGTCCCATTGCCCCAGCCGCCATGGAAGTACCAATTGCTCCACAGCTGCATCATATACTGATAGGCCGTTCCGGTCTGTGATCCCGCGGCATTGTCGATCGGCGTCTCCACCCCGATGATCGACTGCCCGGCGCTGATGGACACCGAACCGCCGCCAGCGGCCCAGGTCGGCACGTTCATAGTTCCATTGATACAGCCGTAGCAATTGTAGTTGGACGGGAGCGTCAACGGCGTGAAATCGCTGGGCGTCGCTGTCGCTGCGCCCGCGGTATAGACTGCACCCGGAGCCAATTGATCGAGCAGCTGGAAATTGCCGGCCGCAGCAATCGTGATGTTGCCGGTGCCTGTGCGTACCAATGTCGGGATCATGAGCAGCTTCGCCGTCGACGAGAAATAGTTCGCGTGGCCGTCGATATTGACATTGCCTGTCAAGGCGCCCGTGAGCGCCGATACAGGTGTGACCGCGTAAGGGTTCACCGTCATGTCACGGTTGGAGGTGAACGCCGCGCCCGCGACCAGGTTGATCGAGAACGAGCCGTTATTGACGCCTTGGACTCGCGACATCAGGTCCGCTGCGGCCGTCGTATTGTAGTCGGCCACTTTGCCCGACAGCGCCGGATTGTTGGCGATCAGGTCGGCCACGGCAACGGATCCGCCGAAGTAGTCCCGTGTCTCGTAGAAGCCATCGCTGATGGTGGCCTTGACGGCGACGTCGTTGACCGCACGTACGGTCAGGACGCCGGGTTCCCCAGCAGAGGTTCGATAGGCCAGGGGCGTATTGGCCGTGGCGACGAGCTGCCCGGTGTAGTTCGTGTAGTTGGCGAGAAGCTTGCCGGCGACGTCGGTGATCACGCTATTCGCGGCGACCGACGTGCCGTTCACGGCCGTGAATGCCGTGGCGTTCACCAGGCCCTTCACGCCGCCGAGATTCCAGTTGCTGGCGACGGTGACGTTGCCGGCATTGATCGACGATGACGGGTTCGACAGCACGATCTCGGGACGCACGTGCAGGATGGCGCCGAGCCCGCTGGCGAAATCAAACGCGTCGCCGTCGCCCGCGCTGACGGAGCCCGCGAGCGCCTTCTGAACGAAGCCGGTCAGCGTGGTCTGATAGAAATTGACATGATCGGCGTTCGCCGTGATCGGCACGAAGATGCCGATGCCCTGGGCGATGTTGGTCGTCTGAGACAGCGAATAAGGTTGATTGACCGTGTATTTGACGGTCAGACTCACACCGTTCGCCGTCACGGCCGGAGCGGTGGCGTAGGTCGTGTTCGGATTGGTGGGAACGAGGCCGGCGATGAGCAGGTTGGCCGTCACGGTTGCCGCCGTCGTGCCCCCGGTCACGGTCACCGTGACCGGGCTGGTATAGCCGATGGCGGCGGTGTTATCCAGAGTGACCGTGCTGACGGCACCGGAACTGAAGTTCAGCGACTTCACGACCAGTCCGCTGCCGCTGCCGCCGCCCGTCAGTGTCACGAGGACCGGATTGAGCGTCATGGCAGTGTCGGAATAACAGGTCCATGTCGCACCACCCCCCTTGCAGGTACGAGCCACCGGTGTGCCGAAGCCCGACCCGCGGTTGGCTGTCGTTGGCGCAAGATTCCCTGTCTGGGTGGTCATGATCGCCGTGGCCACGCCGCTGGCGCCGCCGACCAGGATCGTCGGCACCGCGGTGTAGGTCGTCGTCGTGCTGTAGCTGATGGTATCGCCGGCGATCACAGTGCCGGCGACCCGCGTGCCCGTGCCGTCGAACCAGCCGGCGGGATCGATGATGCCGTCGAAATGGCGGCCGGCCGTCGTGCCATCCGTGGTGCTCCAGGTCGCATAGGCGTTCAGAGCCAGCCCGCCGCCGGACGTCGATCCGTTGGTGACGACGTTGCCCTTGAAGCGCACGTTCACCGTGGAATCGCTGAGCAGTGGCGCGCGCACGATGACCTGGCCGGCGGGCGCCGTTGGCCCGCCGCTCACGTCGAGAATCGCGCCGGCATCGACCTTGATCCAGCCGGAATTGGCGCTCGTCACCTGCTCGAAGCCGTAGGTGGGATCATAGGCGTTCGGCGTCGGCGTTCCCGTCGTGGCGAGGGTGATGGTGCCGCCATTGGGATTGGTGGCGCCATTGTCGAGCGTGGAATAGCGGCTGAAGGCGGCATCATCCTGGGTGACGGCGCTCGCAAGCAACCGCGCGGACGATTGGATCCACACGCCACAGGAGCTCGTGCAGCCGGATGACGACGGTAACGTCCCTGTCCCGAACAGCGAGATCTGGCCGCCGCTGAGACCGCGCGCATCGATGGTGCCGCCGACATTGACGCTGCCGCCATTGGCGGTGAGCTGGACGTTGCGCGATGTCAGTGTCGCGCCTGCGGGAAGCTCGATGTTGCCGGTCTGCAAGGTCACCGTGAAACTGCTCGAGAAGTTCGGCGTCGCGCCGTCGAGCGGCAGCGTGCCATTCAGGTTGCCCGCGAGCAGGCTGAAAGTGCCGCCGAGATCGTTGAACTGCGCCGCCCCGTTCAGCGTGCCGGCCAGCGTGGCGGTGCCGGTCGTGCCGTTGTTGCCGGTCTGGATCGCGAGCGACCCGGCATAGCCGGCGTAGGGATTGGAGACGTCGATGCTCGCGCCGACGATGCTGACATTGCCGAGGCTGGAGATCAGTTGCACGCTGCCGCCCGGCGCATCCATGAACTGATCGTTCACCGGCAGGCGCACGCCCTGAGCATTGATCGCGGCGCCGGACGTGAGCGCGACGTCACCCGCCGCCGCAGTCAGGCTGACCTTGCCGCCGGCGGCATCGATATGCA
>JBARNF010000070.1:0-8372 GCA_049802835.1 Bradyrhizobium sp. | reverse complement strand
CGTCATGACCGGCGGCGCCCCCGCGCTCATGCTGGACGCAGGCGCAGGACGCGACGCCACGCCGCTCGTGACGATCGGTGCCCCTCCGCCATTCTGCTCGATCATGCGAATGGCTTCGTCGGGCGTCGGCAGATCAGCGGCATAGGCGATCCGTACCAGCACCATCTCCGCAGCGGCCGCCGGCCGCGTCGCGCCTTGCGTTTCGGCGATGCCCTTGAGCAGCATCTGCCACATCCGCGACAGCACGCGCATCGACAGCTTGGTCGCGAAATCACGCGCGCGCAGCCGCTCGGTCTCGCTGAAGGCGACATTGTCGGCGGTCGCCGGCACGACCTTCACGCGGGTGACGAAGTTCACGAATTCGGCGAGATCGGACAGCACGACCACGGGATCGGCGCCGACGTCGTACTGCTCGCGGAATTCGTTGAAGGCGGCGGCGATGTCGCCGCTGGCAAGATGATGGAACAGGTCGATCACGCGGGTACGGTCGGCGAGGCCCAGCATCTGCCGGACGTCGTCGGCGCGCACCTCTCCGGCGCTGTGCGCGATGGCCTGGTCGAGCAGCGACAAGGAGTCGCGCACCGAGCCTTCCGCCGCGCGCGCGATGATACCGAGCGCCTCGGGCTCGATGGTGACGCCCTCCTTGGCCGCGATGCCGGCGAGATGCTTCATCAGCACGTCGGCCTCGACCCGGCGCAGGTCGAAGCGCTGGCAGCGCGACAGCACCGTCACCGGGACCTTGCGGATCTCGGTGGTGGCGAACACGAACTTGGCGTGCTCCGGCGGCTCCTCCAAGGTCTTCAGGAAGGCGTTGAACGCCGCCGTCGACAGCATATGGACTTCGTCGATGATGTAGACCTTGTAGCGCGCGCTGGCCGGCGCATAGCGCACGCTGTCATTGATCTGGCGGACATCGTCGACGCCGGTATGCGACGCCGCGTCCATCTCGAGGATGTCCATGTGCCGGCTTTCCATGATCGCCTGGCAATGGGTCCCGAGGACGGGCATGTGGATGGTCGGGCCCTTCACCGAGCCGTCGGGCAGCTCGTAATTCAGGGCGCGGGCAAGGATGCGGGCCGTCGTGGTCTTGCCGACGCCGCGGACGCCGGTCAGGATCCAGGCCTGCGGAATGCGGCCGGTCTCGAAGGCGTTCGAGACGGTGCGCACCACGGCCTCCTGGCCGATCAGATCCGCAAAGCTGGAGGGGCGGTATTTGCGCGCCAGCACCCGGTAGGGCTTGGCAGGAGCGCCGGCGCTGTCGGGCGGAACGGGTGGGGCGCCAGCGTCAGTCATCGAGCGATCCGCAAGTGAAATATTCCAGGCCGGCATCGATCGCGGTGGTCGACGCAATCAGCCGGAGTGCGGTCGAGCGCCCGCCCTGCGCGGGGTCCCCGCCATCTGTGCGCGATTCGCTCGAGAAAACAGGTAGGAGACTGACGAGCGACCCGATCCGGACCTCGTTAGGGCTGCTTCCTTCCGGACCTGACCCGGTTGGCGAGTGGCTCGTCCACCGCCAATCTCCCAACGCCTATTTGGGGCCAAACGGGCTGGAAAGCAAGCGCGAGCTTCGCCGGGTGGACTTCCGTCAAACCGGGCTTGTCGCCGGGACTCGAAAGGCTTTAGGTGCCGTCAAACGGCCATCAGGCCGCGAGAATAGCCGCATCAGCCCCGCCAGGAACCCGTCACATGTCCGAATCCGCCTGGTCACTGCATCCGCAACTCACGAAGGACACGATCGACATCGGCGACCTGCCGTTGTCGCGGGTGTTGGTGATCAAGGACGCCAACTATCCCTGGTTGCTGCTGGTGCCGCGCCGCGAGGGCGCGGTCGAGATCATCGATCTCGACGAGGTTGCCCAGGCGCAGCTGATGACCGAGACCACGCGGGTGTCGCGCGCGCTCAAAGAGATCACCAAATGCGACAAGCTCAACGTTGCCGCGCTCGGCAACGTCGTGCCGCAGCTTCACGTCCACATCATCGCGCGCCGCACCAGTGACGTCGCCTGGCCGCGTCCGGTCTGGGGCGTCGCGCCACCTGTGCCGCACGATGCGCAGGAGGTGCAGCACTTCATCGGTGCGATCCGCCGCAAGATCTGGTTAGGTTGAGAAATGTCGCCCTTCGACCTGTTTCCGCTCGGACAGCCGGCCTTCGTCGGCCACGCGATCGAGCGCGCCGCCCACCTTCGGTTCCATGACGACAGACTGATCGCGCTGGAAGGTCAGCCCTCGGCGCGCGCCTATGTGGTGCATCGCGACTCGCTGGTGATGAAGCGCGATGGCGAGCAGATGCGCGCGCTGCTGTCGATCGAGGAGGCGCTCGGCTTCGGGGCCAATCCGGGCACGATCTTCCTCGGCCTGCGCGACGGTGCCGCCCTGTTCGGCATGGGGATTTCACCCGGCGCCGTGGAGAAGCTCGCCGGCCGCGAGGACGTTTCGGTCACCGAGCTGCGCGGAATGGCGATGCAGGGCGCAGTCCCGGTGGAGCAGCTGGCAACGATCGCGATGGCCAAGTCGATGGTGTCCTGGCATCAGCGCCACGGCTTCTGCGCCAATTGCGGCACCAAGACCGGAATGCGCGAGGGCGGCTGGAAGCGTGAATGCCCGAGCTGCAAGACCGAGCATTTCCCGCGCACCGACCCGGTCGTGATCTCGCTGGTTGCCTCCGGCGACAAGTGCCTGCTCGGCCGGCAGAAGCAGTTTCCGGCCGGCATGTATTCCTGCCTCGCCGGCTTCGTCGAGGCGGCCGAGACGATCGAGGACGCCGTCCGCCGTGAGGTATTCGAGGAGTCCGGCATCCGCTGCACCGACGTGGCCTATTACATGACGCAGCCCTGGCCGTATCCATCGTCGCTGATGATCGGCTGCAGCGCCCGCGCGCTGAACGAGGACATCGTCATCGACCGCACCGAGCTCGAGGATGCCCGCTGGTTCGACCGCGACGAGGCCCGGCTGATGCTGCTGCGACAGCATCCGGATGGCTTGGCGGGTCCGCATCCGTTTGCGATCGCCCATCATCTGGTTGGCCGCTGGCTGAAGAACGGCGACTGACCCTACTCAGGCACCGTAAACCAGACGTGACCTCGGAGCACGACCGCGGTCGGCTCTGAAGCGCCGCCACGCGCCATTCTTGCTTTGGAACGATTTTCTCTATATGAGGGTTTCTTGCCCTTCATATGGAACAAATTTCTCCATGACCGATGTCTCCGCCCAGGCCCCTGAAGCCAACCGCCGGCTCGACGCCATCGACCGCAAGATCCTGATGGTGCTTCAGGAGGACGCGTCCCTGTCCGTCGCCGAAATCGGCGACCGGGTCGGCTTGTCATCGACGCCGTGCTGGAAGCGCATCCAGCGGCTGGAGGCCGACGGCGTGATTCTGCGCAGGGTCGCGCTGGTCGATCAGAACAAGATCGGACTCGGCATTTCCGTGTTCGTGTCGGTGGAGAGCGCCGACCATTCCGAGACCTGGCTGAAGAAATTCGCCGAGGCGGTGAGCTCGATGCCGGAGGTGATGGAGTTCTACCGGATGGCAGGCGACGTCGACTACATGCTGCGCGTCGTCGTCGCCGACATGCAGAGCTACGACGTCTTCTACAAGAAGCTGATCAGCGCGGTGCCGCTCAAGAACGTCACCTCGCGCTTCGCCATGGAGAAGATCAAGTCGGTGACGGCACTGCCGGTGCCGCCGGTCTGATTGTCAGCAGGATCCGGGAGTGTCAGATCGTCTGGTTGTAGGCGCCGACTTCGGGATGCGTCCGCAGCACCTCATTGACGGCGTCGAACATGTCGTGCATGCGCCGGTCCGACACCGGGCTTTCGACGACCACAACCAGCTCCGGCTTGTTGGATGACGCCCGCACCAGGCACCAGCTGCCATCCTCGACCGTGACGCGAACGCCGTTCACGGTGACCAGATCGCGGATCTGCTGTCCTGCCACCTTGCCGCGCCGCTGCTGCAGAGCTTCGAAGTGCTTCACGACGGCATCGACGACGCCGTATTTGACCTCGTCGCCACAATGCGGCGACATCGTCGGCGACGACCAGGTCTTCGGCAGCGCGTCCTTGAGATCCGCCATCGATTTTCCAGGCGCGCGGTCGAGCATCTCGCAGATCGCGATCGCCGACACCAAGCCGTCGTCATAGCCGCGGCCGAGCGGCTTGTTGAAGAAGAAGTGGCCCGACTTCTCGAAGCCTGCGAGCGCACCGAGCTCGTTGGTCCGGCGCTTCATGTAGGAGTGCCCCGTCTTCCAATAGACGGTTTTCGCGCCCTGCGCCTGCAGCACGGGATCGGTCATGAACAGGCCGGTCGATTTCACGTCGACGACGAACTGCGCATTCTTGTGGATGGCGGACATGTCGCGCGCCAGCATCACGCCGACCTTGTCGGCAAAGATCTCCTCGCCGGTGTTGTCGACGACGCCGCAGCGGTCGCCGTCGCCATCGAAGCCGAGGCCGACATCGGCCTTGTGCGCCAGCACGGCGTCGCGGATGGCGTGCAGCATCTCCATGTCTTCTGGATTGGGATTGTATTTCGGGAAGGTGTGATCGAGCTCAGTGTCGAGCGGGACCACCTCGCAGCCGATCGCCTCCAGCACCTGCGGCGCGAACGCGCCCGCGGTGCCGTTGCCGCAGGCGGCAACGACCTTCAGCCTGCGCTTCAGTTTGGGCCGGCTGGTGAGGTCGGCGATATAGCGGGCCGGATAGTTCTCGTGGAACTGATAGGAGCCGCCGCCGCGGTTCCTGAACTCGGCGTTGAGCACGATCTCCTTCAGCCGGGTCATCTCCTCGGGACCGAAGGTGAGCGGACGGTTGGCGCCCATCTTGACGCCGGTCCAGCCATTGTCGTTGTGCGAAGCCGTGACCATCGCCACGCAGGGCACGTCGAGGTCGAACTGGGCGAAATAGGCCATCGGTGTCACGGCAAGGCCAATGTCGTGCACCTTGCAGCCTGCCGCCATCAGGCCGGAGATCAGCGCGTATTTGATCGAGGCGGAGTAGCTGCGGAAGTCGTGGCCGGTCACGATCTCCTGCTTCACGCCGCGTTCGGCGATCAGCGCGCCCAGCCCCATGCCGAGCGCCTGCACCCCCATCAGGTTGATTTCCTTGTTGAACAGCCAGCGCGCGTCATATTCGCGGAAGCCCGTCGGCTTCACCATCGGCTCGGATTCGAAGGCGTAGGTATTCGGAACCAGAACGGGTTTGGGCTTGGGGAACATCAGGAGACGCCTCGAAAATATTTCACATCAATGGAAGAGCGCAGAGCGAATTGCTGCGTAGCACGACGTCATACGACAATGTCAGAAAGGCGATGAATACGGGCAATAATCGGGCGGGACCGCTCCGGCTGAGCTGCCAGAGATGAACTATTCAGCCGAGGTGATTCAGCACCGTTGAAGTCTACTGCTCGAGCACCATCTGGCCGTTGGCATAGGCGAAGCGCTTCAGCTTCGACAGGAACGACAGGCCGAGCAGGTTCTCCGACAGCGCCGTGTCGGGCAGCACCAGCGCATCCACGTCACGGATGGTCAGTTCGCCGAGCTCGACCACGGCGAGCCTGGCCCGCGCGGCTTTCACCGTGCCGTTGGCCGTGGTCACATTGGCGGTGTATTCGCCGCGCGCGGGGCGCAGGCCGAAGCGGGCGGCCGAACTCTCGTTGAGCGCGACCATCGAGGCGCCGGTATCGACCATGAAGCTGATGCGCTGGCCGTCGATGCGGCCGTCGGCCCGGAAATGCCCGCGGCGGTCGGTCGGAATGCTGAGGCTGCGCTGGGCAGCGGCGCCGGACTCCATCGTGGCGACGCGGACGGCAGGCGTCGCAGACGCCGGCGCGGGCGTCAGGCGATCGGCCAGCTGCGCCATGAAGGTGCCAAGACCCACCAGCACGGCCGCGAAGATCATGATGTTACGCATTACGCCACGCTCAACGTTGTCCCGCAGACGATTTGACCATCAAAGCCGCCGACATACGACCGGGCCAAACCAGCTGCCGTCGCCATTTTGGCGAAAACGATGAGCGAAGCGTTAACGACAGCCCTGCGGCGGTATGATTTGCGTCAACTATGTCCCCCGTGGCTTCGCTCGGCGCGTCGGAACCGCATTCGCAGGGTCATCCGGCCAGGGGTGGCGCGGGTAGCGACCGCGCAGGTCGGTACGGACCGCGGCATAGGAGCCGCGCCAGAAGCCCGGCAGATCGCGCGTCACCTGCACCGGCCGCTGTGCCGGCGACAGCAGCTCCAGCACCAGCGGCACCGCGCCCCTGGCAATCGAGGGATGCACGTTGAGCCCGAACAGCTCCTGCAGCCGGACGGCAATGGTCGGGCCCTGCCCGGCCTCGTAATCGATCGCGAGCATGGTTCCGGTCGGCGCCTCGAAATGGGTCGGCGCCTCGCGATCGAGCCGGGCGCGCAGATCCCATGGCAGCAGCGCCATGACGGCGTCGGAAACATCGCCGGGAGAGACATCGCGCAGCGAGGCCTTGTCGGCAAGCAGCGGCACCAGCCAATCCTCGCGCCGCTCGGCAAGGCCGGTGTCCGACAGGTCCGGCCAGCTGTCGCCTTCCGCCTTGCGCAGGAACATGACCCGGTCACGCCATTGCCTGGCCGCCTTGGACCACGGCAGCCTGTCGAGACCGGCCGCGCAAATCCCTTCCGCGAAGATGCGCGCGGTCTCTTCCGAGGGCGTCAGCGCGACCGGCGCATCGGCCATCGTGATCGCGTGCAGCTTGCGCTTGCGGCGCGCCCGCAGCGCCATCGCGTCCCGGTCGAAGCTGACCTCGTCCCTGGCTTCGATCTGATCGGCGAAATGGCGCTCGATGTCCTCGATCGAAAGCGCTGCCGCCAGCAGGATACGGCCGCTCGCCGCCGTCCCGGTCAGTTCACCGACGGCGATATAAGGCACGCGCGCCAGCGCCGAGGTCTGCTCCACCGCGGCGCCCCGCCCATTGGCCAGCACGAAGCTGCCATTGCCGCGGTTGCGCGCGACCCGGTCGGGGAAGGCGAACGCCAGCATCAGGCCGGTCGTCAGCTCCCCCGCCCCTTGCGGGGAGGACGAGGTGCCGACCTGCTGCGTCCAGCGCCGCGCCAGCTCACGCGCGCTCTGCGCACGCGGTGAACGGTCGCGGCGGAACTGGTCAAGCCGCACCTCGAGATCGACGCTGTCACCGCCGAGGCCGCGCTCGGTCAGGATCGCGGCGATGTCGGCCGCTTGCGCGGACGCTCCGTAGTCGGCCGAATCGACGATCATGCGGGCGAGCCGCGGCGGTAGCGCCAGCGCCCGCAGCCGCCGGCCTTCGTCCGTGAGACGGCCGTCGGCATCAAGCGCGCCGAGTTCGCTGAGCAGGTCACGCGCCTCCTTCCAGGCCGGCTGCGGCGGCGGATCGAGAAAGCTCAGGGCAGCGGGGTCGCTGACGCCCCATTGGGCGAGATCGAGCACCAGCGACGACAGATCGGCGCTGAGGATTTCCGGCTGGGTATAGGCGGCGAGCGACGCCGTCTGCGGCTCGTCCCAGAGCCGGTAGCAGACACCGGGCTCGGTGCGGCCGGCACGTCCACGGCGCTGATCGACGGCGGCGCGTGACGCCCGCACCGTCTCCAACCGCGTCAGGCCGATGTCCGGCTCGTAGCGCGGCACCCGGGCGAGGCCGGAATCGACCACGATCCGCACGCCTTCGATCGTCAGCGAGGTCTCGGCGATCGAGGTCGCCAGCACGACCTTGCGGCTCCCCTTCGGCGCCGGCGAAATCGCCCGATCCTGGACGGCGGCATCGAGCGCCCCGAACAGCGGCACGATCTCGATGGCAGCATCGTGAATGCGCTCGGCGAGCATGGTCTGCGTGCGCCGGATTTCGGCGGCCCCCGGCAGGAACGCCAGCACGGAACCGGCATCGGCGCGCAGTGCGGTCGCGATGGTCTCGGCCATCTGCCGCTCCATCGGCGCATCGGGCTTGCGGCCGACGTAACGCGTCTCGACGGGATAGGCGCGGCCCTCGCTGGCGACGACCGGCGCATCGCCGAGCAGCTTCGCGACTCTGGCGCCGTCCAGCGTCGCCGACATCACCAGAATCCGCAGATCCTCGCGCAGGCCCTGCTGCGCGTCGCGCGCCAGCGCAAGGCCGAGATCGGCGTCGAGCGAACGTTCGTGGAACTCGTCGAACAGCACGGCGGCGACGCCGGTCAGTTCGGGATCATCGAGGATCTGCCGCGTGAAGATGCCCTCGGTGACGACCTCGATGCGGGTCGCGCGCGAGATCTTCGAACCGAAGCGCACGCGGTAACCGACGGTGTCGCCGGCGCGCTCGCCGAGCGACTTCGCCATCCGCTCGGCGCTGGCGCGGGCCGCGATGCGCCGCGGCTCCAGCACGATGATCTTCCTGGTCC
>JBARNF010000069.1:0-19670 GCA_049802835.1 Bradyrhizobium sp. | reverse complement strand
AGACGGGCCAGGGCGGCACGCGCCGGCTCGATGTCGATGGCGTCGCGCATGACGGCATGATCGATGGCGAGCGGCCCGGTCCAGCTCGCGGACATGCCGGCCACCATGATCTCATGGTCGAGCAGTTCGACTCCGCCCGACGTCGCCGCACGCCGGCTGTAGCGCGCGTAGTCCGAACAGATCATGGCGTCGGTCAGATCGGACAGCGCCAGCTCGCCGAGCGCGACCGCCACCCCGAGCGCAGAGGCGCCGCGTGAAAACCCCATCGACTTCAGCGTGTCGCGCACGGCGGTGCGTGTCCCGCGCGCCTCCGCCGCCTCGATCCGCTCCATCGTCAGCAGCGGGCATTTCACCTGGACGTAGTGGACGTCGGCGGGGTCGCTGATGCCGGCGTCGGCCATCGCAGCTCTCACGCCGGCTGCGACCAGCTCGACCTGATGCAGGCGGCCGAGATGCTCGCTGGCCAGCGCCGGTGTCCGGGCCCGGCCGAGCGCCAATGATGTTGCGAACGCGCGCGGCGTGTCATCGCTGGCCTGGCGTGCCTCGAACACGATCATATGCGGCGACAGCGCGCCCTCGGTGCCGCCCGACATCACCAGCGCGATCTGGCGCACGGCCGCGGCCGGGAGATGTTTGTCGAGCAGCGCCTCGAGCGACCGCACGGCGAAGGCGCGGGTGAAGTCGTTGACGCAGCCGTTGCCCTCGGTCTTGCCGAGAATGGCGACGATGCCGGCGGGATCGATGGCGCCATCCGCGATCGCGGCTTGCAGCGCGCCGACGTCATCCGGGCTCCGCATCGGCAGGCGGTGGACGTGAGCGCGGCGCGCGGCGGTCGGCATGTCTCAAACTCCTGTGTGCTGTCTGGCAACACTAGGCAATCACGAAGCCGCGCGCGACGGTGCTGCGGGATGGCCGGCATGCTAAGGTCGCCGCTTCCCGAAGTCGGAATGGCGGTGACCATGCCTCTCTGGACCTGCTTTCAATGCGGTGCGCAGTTTCCCGACAGCCCGGCGCCGCCGGCTGCCTGCAAGATCTGCGAGGACGAGCGTCAGTTCGTGAACTGGAGCGGCCAGAGCTTCCTCAGCCGCGACGAACTCGCCGAGCGCCACGAGGTGGTCTGGCGCGACGACGACGGCGTGTTGGGCATCGCCCTGGAGCCCGGCTTCGCAATCCGCCAGCGCGCGCTCGTCATCCGCGAGCCGGATGGCTGCGTGATGTGGGACTGCATCCCGCTGGCCACGGCTGCGGCGATCGCCCATGTCCGTTCGCTCGGCGGATTGAAGGCCATCGCCGTCTCGCATCCGCATTTCTATGGCGCGGTCGCCGATTGGAGCGAGGCGTTCGGCGGCGTGCCGGTCTATCTGCATGGCGATGACAGGGATTTCGTCACGCGGCCGCATCCCGCCATCGTGCCATGGACCGGCGACCGTCTCGCCATCTCCGACGACGTCGTGCTGCTGCGGACCGGCGGTCATTTCGCCGGCGCCACCGTGCTGCATTGGCGCGCCGGCGCCGGCGGCAAAGGCGCGCTGTTCACCGGCGACATCGCCATGGTCGCGATGGACCGCCGCCACGTCAGCTTCATGTATTCCTATCCGAACTACATCCCGCTCGGCGCCGCCGCCGTGCGCGGGATCGCCGACGCAGTCGCGCCGCTCGCCTTCGAGCGCATCTACGGCGCGTGGTGGCAGAAGAACATCGCTGATGATGCGAAGGCGGCGTTCGAGCGTTCGGTCGCCCGCTATCTCGCGGTGATCGGCTGAGCCCTCTGCGGTGACCCCCGTCAAGAAGCGGGCCTTAGGAACGACCTCGCGGTTGTCAGAAGCCGGGTCGCGCTCCCCGGTGTCTCGAATGACGCCGGAGCGGTGATTCAGGACGTTTCTTCTGAGAGCTCCTCCTGGTCGTGATCGCCGTCCATCAGGCGCAGGCTGCGGCGCAGGCTCTGCGGCGGCTGGCCGAAGAAGCGCAGGAAGGCGCGCCGCATGCGGTCGCGGTCGGCAAATCCGGTGTCGCGCGCGACCACGTCCATCGCATGGCGGCCGTCTTCCAGCATCGCCTTGGCGGCCTCGAGCCGGAGCCGTTCGACCGCCTTGGCCGGCGACTGGCCGGTCTCCTCGCGGAAGATGCGGCTGAATTGTCGCGGGCTCAGGCTTGCGGCGTCCGCTAGCTCCTCGACCGTCAGCGGGTTGCGCAGATTTTCCTTGGCGTAAGTGAGCGCGCGGCGGACGCGGTCGGAGCGCGGCTCGAGCGCGAGCAGCGCCGAGAATTGCGACTGGCCGCCGGGTCGGCGGTGATAGACCACGAGCCGCCGCGCGACGGCGCGCGACAACTCGGCGCCGTGATCGTCCTCGATCAGCGCCAGCGCCAGGTCGATCGCCGCGCTCATGCCGGCCGATGTCCAGATGTTGCCATCGGAGACGAAGATGCGGTCGTCATCGACCTTCACGGCAGGAAAGCGCTGCTGCAGGTCGCCTGCATGCGCCCAATGCGTGGTGGCGCTGCGGCCGTCGAGCAGGCCGGCCTCGGCCAGCAGGAAGGCGCCGGTGCAGACGCCGGCAACGCGGCGGGATTTCTGCCCGGCCTCGGCGATGTAGGCGCGCAGGCCGGGGCTCGACGGTTGTGGCAAGAGCTCGCCGACCACCATCAGCGTGTCTGGAAAATCCCCCAAGGGCTGGGTCTCGATGCGCACGCCCAGGGTCGAGCGGATCGGCCCGCCTCGCTCGGACATGACGGTCATGCGGTAGATCTGCTCGCCCTTCTGGATGTTGGCGAACTCGAACGCGCTCGAGGCCGCCATGGCCATGATCTGGAAGCCATCCTCCATGATGAAGCCGATATGGCGCATCTCGGTACCTCTCATGTCTCTAATTGCCGTTTATATGACATTCAAGACATTGGCGTCCAGGGCTAGTTTGCGTGCCAACGCCATCAGCCCGCCGCTCCGGCGGGACGCGAGAAAGGAAGTCCAGCCATGACCAGCCAAACCAGAGGGACCGTCCTCGTCACCGGCGCGTCGTCCGGGATCGGCGCCGTCTACGCCGATCGTTTTGCCGCTCGCGGCCACGACCTGCTCCTGGTCGCCCGCAGCCAGGGGCGGCTCGATGCCGTCGCCGCGAAGCTCGCGACGAAATATGGCGTGAAGGTCCGCACGATCGCGGCCGATCTGGCCACGCCAGCCGGCCTCGGTGAGGTCGAGGCGGTGCTGAAGGCGGATTCCTCCATCACCCATCTCGTCAACAATGCCGGGTTCGGCAGTGCCGCGCCGCTCGCCAGCGCCTCGGTCGACGAGATGGAGCGGATGGTCGCTATCAACGTCACCGCGCCGTTGCGGCTCACCTACGCGGCCGTGCCGCAATTCGTGTCCCGCAAGCAGGGCGCCATCATCAACATCGCCTCGATCGTCGCGATCGGTCCGGAGGTTCTGAATGGCGTCTATGGCGGCACCAAATCCTTCGTGCTCGCGTTCGGCCAGTCGCTGCGCAAGGAGCTCGCCGGCACCGGCGTTCATGTCCAGGTGGTGTTGCCCGGCGCGACCGGCACCGAGTTCTGGGATATCGCCGGCCTGCCCGCGAGCAACCTGCCGAAGGAATGGGTGATGTCGGCGGCCGACCTGGTCGATGCCGCGCTGCGCGGTCTCGACCGCGGCGAGTTCGCGACCGTGCCTTCGCTTGCTGATGGCGCCGAGTTCGAGGCTTGGGAAGCCGCGCGCCAGGCGATGCTGCCGCATCTGTCGAGCGCTGTGGTCGCGGAGCGCTATCGCGCCTGAGACGCGCATCCGGATGCCGGTCGCGCGCGAGCTCGCAGGCTCCCGCGCAGGTGATCTCCGGCGCGCCGTGCGGCGTTGACGTCCAGGCCAGCAGCAGCGTTCGACGTCGCGTCGCCGTGCTGGCCGTGGCGGCGCGCAAGGTGCGGCCGTCGTTGAACGGAGGTTGCCATGCCGCGTGTGACACTCGGGCCTGGGCAGGAATCGGTGTGGGACTATCCGCGCCCGCCGCGGCTGGAACGCTGCGCGGCGCGGCTGCGCGTCGTGTTTGCCGGCGTCACGATCGCCGACACACAGCATGGCTACCGCGTGCTCGAGACCAGCCATCCGCCGGTCTACTACATCCCGACGCAGCATGTTGCGATGCAGTTGCTGCGACCTGCTCCGGGCCGGTCGTTCTGCGAGTTCAAGGGCGTCGCGGACTATTGGACGATCGAGCTCGACGGCCGCATCGCCGAGCAGGCGGCCTGGAGCTATGAACAGCCGACGGCGGCCTTCGCGCCGATCACCTCGCATCTCGCGTTCTATGCCTCGCGCGTCGAGGCCTGTTTCGTCGGCGAGGAGCGCGTTGCGGCGCAAGCGGGCGATTTCTACGGCGGCTGGATCACCTCGGCCGTGGTCGGCCCGTTTAAGGGCGCGCCCGGCACGCGGCACTGGTAGATGATCCGATCGACGATCCTGATCGTTGCGAATGTCGGCGGCGTCCGCCTGCTCGCGCAGCGCGGCCGGCCGTGGGCGCGGCGAGCACACGATCCGTTGCCGTGAACAGATCTCATCTTCACGACGCCGGGGGAATGCCATGCGACGGTTGATGAAGTTCCTGCACACGATGGGGGCGATCGGCATGATGGGCGCGATGGCCTGTCTGGTCGTGCTGCTTGGTCTGACCCCCAGCCGTCGGCGTCGCTGGCGCACTATGCCGAGATGCGCGCGGCGATGGGCGCCATCGTGCGCTATGTGTTCTTCCCCTCGCTCGGCCTCACCCTGATCGCAGGGCTGCTCGCGATTGCCGTCAACCGCGCCCCCTTCACAGCGCCGGGTGGGCGCTGGCCAAGCTGGCCTCGGGCATATTGGTGTTCGAATGGGGCGTTGCCACGGCGAACGTGATTTTGGGTGTCTGGCGGCCGCGGTTTACGAACCTGCCGGATTGAGAGAGGCGCCGAAGAGCACGGCAGGCGCTGTTTGCAGAACAAGACCGAGGCCATGGGGCGCAAGCATGTTGCGGCATCTGCACTGCGCGTCTCCTCGTGCAACGCGTGTAAGCACAGCTGTTCTGCAAGTTGGAGAAGGAGCCGTCACCGCAGCCGCGGTGTGCTCCCTCTCCCCGTTCTTACGGGGAGAGGGTCGGGGTGAGGGCAGCCGCACCCAGTGACGCATCTCGTTAGACCTGTACCCCCTCACCGGATTGCATCTTCGATGCAATCCGACCTCTCCCCGCAAGCGGGGAGAGGTGAGCACTGGGCAAGCCGCGACACCGAGGCCTGCCGACTGATTTGTCGATCGTGCCAGTCGAGTCTTATCGCATTGCTCGCAACTTGTCGGCGCCGGACGAGGCATGCGTCGAAAGGTCACTTCGATCGAGCGCCCAACGCGATCGCCCTTTCGCGTCCGCCATACGTAAGATTTCTATTGCTATTTTTCAGAAATCGTGTTCTTCTCCCCCCATCCCGCCTCGTGCAGAGGGACGTACGCGTCGTCACGAAACGTGGAGGTGGGCTGCGATGGACGTGACGGCTGCGCCCGACGAGCGCGAGCCGGCGCGGACGGCGAAGTCGTGTGGTCCTGGCCTCTCGACGCTGAGGTCAAGTTCGCGAGTGATGCTGTGACGGCTCGCGCGGGCGATGGGGGCAAGAAAGCCGATCCCCAGGGAGAGCACGAAGGACACCGTTAAAACCGATCGCGCAGGGAGGGCCGGGTCATCCGGCTGTACCTGTGGTTCCTGCCCCGTGCATTTCTTTCGCACGGGGGCCACGGGCCACGGGCCTCAGCCGAGGTCCGGCCTTCCCTGCGCCCTCTCATTACAAGAGGGCCGTCACTGCCGCACCACTCGGGCCTGACGGGCCGCGGGATCGCGATCACGCATGTGCACGATATCAGCGCCCACCGGACAGCGTCGAAGACCGGCGCGTCGTCCAATCATGGGTGACGGCAGCGCAGCCAACCGGCTGCCGTCATCCACGTCGAACCGCTTACGGCTGGGTCGCGCGCAGCTCGATCGTGAGCGGCACCGTGGTGCGTTTGGTCGCCGGATCGGCCGGCATCTGCAGTACGCGGGCGCGCTGGCCGGTGGCGAGGTCGGTGACCTTGACGATGCGGCCGTTGGAGAATTCGAGCGCGTCGTGATGTTCGGTCAGCTTGTCGGTGTCGACCTGACGGAAGCGGGCGAGATGGGCGCCGACCTTGCGGCGGAAGAAGATGCCCTTGATGCGGACGTCGCCTTCGAAGGCGAGCTCGGTGCCCGGACGCAGGCACACCGCAGTCAAGGGATCGCCCTTGGTGCAGAAGCCGCGGGTCTCCGTGCTCGGAAAGCGACAGGAGACCAGCACGTCGGAGACTTGGGCATCACGGGAGGCAACGGTATGCAGACTGTAGTCACACATGGGGAGCTCCTGAAGACCACCAGCACTGAGGCCGCAACGGCGCAGCAGGAAAGTCGTTCCATGTGGCAGCGATCGAAGCTCGATCCCACCGCCCGCGCGACAGGCGGTGGGAACTCGGGCCGTGCGTCAGGTGAGGTGCGCAGCCTCCTCGGCCTCCGCGTCGTCGGCCGTGGCACCCCAGTGCGATGCGTCCTTGATGGTCGGGTCGATCAGCTCGCCGCGCAGCAGGGCGAGCGGCGACTTCCAGTACAGCGCGATGTTGTGGAACGGGTCGGTCAGCACCTTGAACGCCCAGATCAGGCCGGTCGAAACATTCTGCGTTGCAAACAGCTGGATGACGCGAAACAAGCCGCCGCCGATGCCGACCGCGAGCCAGAGCACGCCGACGTGGCGGACGAAGTCCATCCTGCTCGCCGGCTCGGCGAACAGGCCGAACAGCGTCGGAAACGCGAACAGCACCACCGGCACCAGGCCCCACACCGTGAGCAGGACGATCTTGCGGGTCTGATTGTAGCCGACCTTGACCGATTCCTTGTAGTCGTTGGTGACGTCGTTGACGTGATCGTAGCCGTTCGGCTCGAAGAAGAAGTGCCCGGTCTGACGCGTCAGCATCGCGAGCCAGCCGACCAGGCCCGCCATCGCCGGATCCTTGAACAAGAGCGCGTAGCAGACGAGGAAGATCACGGCGCTGATCAGGTGCAGCGTCTGATTGATCCGGCTCTGATGATAGTAGCGGTAGTCGTCGAAGCGCTGCGTCTGCAGTGTCCTGTAGTGGCTCGACATCTCAATCCCCGTGCCGTTGTGGAATGGGATGGAGCCGTAAGCCGCTTCGGTGAAGTTGGCGTGACATTATGATGTTGTCACAATGAAACCGACCGGATTCAGTTGTTACTTGTTGCAAATGCAAAAAATTGGTCATCCGTTGCATCCGGCGCATCGTTTCAAATTCTGCGACGGCAGAGCCGTGGTCATTGATCCATGTCAAATGCGCTCCGTGCGTCCAGATGAGCGAACATGCATCGGTCGAACTGCACCCGTTCGAGGATTCGAGATCGTGCCGCGCGACCGGTGCGCTCCCTCGCCCCGTTCTTCACGGGGAGAGGGTCGGGGTGAGGGGCAGACGCACGGGAAGTGTCCGTGGAGAGACCTGTACCCCCTCACCCGGATTGCATCTGTCGATGCAATCCGACCTCTCAGCGCGAGCGAAGCTCGTCGCGCCCCCGCAAGCGGGGCGAGGTCGAGCGCGGCGCAAACGGCGCGAGGGTCGACCTCGTCCGGGAACGAACCGTGTCTCGGGATCAAAACCGCGCGCCGACGCGGTGTGTCGCTGTCTGCCTCAGCCGGCTGGCGAGCGCGCCAGCCGGATCGCCTCGCTGAGGATCGCGCGGTCGCCGATGTGGTTGGCGAGCAGCAGCACCAGCCTTGCGTTCATGCGCAGGGCCTCTTCCTCGCTGAGCTCGCGCTGGCCGCCGATCAGCTCAGAGTAGAAGCCGTCGGGATCGCTGATGTGTGGGGTGAGGATCAGGCTCATGCCGCAAGCTCCTGCTGCACCGCGCTGCGCTTGCCGCAGGCGTGCCGGACCGCCTCGACGATCCCAGCCTCGTCGAAATGCGACCAGCGGGCGGTGACATATTGATCGGGACGGAACAGATAGGTCGTGTCGGGCGTCGCGCCGTAGCGCTCCGCGAGCAGGCCCTTGCTGTCCTGGACGTCGCGGCCGACGACGATGACGCGCGCGGCGATGCCGTCGATGCTGAGCTCCTCGGCCGTCACCGTGTTGTCGAACGTCACCACGGTGAAACCGGCGCCGAGGCAGTTCAGGAACCAGTTGGGCTGGCCCGCGATCGTGACCGGCGCATCGGCCGCATTGGTGCCGGGCGTGATGGTGCCGGGGAAGCTCACGCCGTCCGGCGTGTTCAGCGACGACGTGACGTAGGGCGTCGGCGTCGACAGCCGCCCGCTGTTGACCAGCGGCCGTGCAAACGCGTGATGCTGGGCGAGGTCGAGCACGGCGTCGCGGAAATAGCGGCTCGCCTGCGTCTTCGGGGTGATGAAGTCGGTCGCCCGCGTCGAGTTCAGGATGTTGTCGTCGGCGGCGTAAGCGCGCTCCTCGTGATAGCTGTCGAGCAGGCGCTCCGGTGCTTCGCCGCGCAGCACCATGGCAAGTTTCCAGGCGAGGTTGTCGATGTCCTGGACGCCGGTATTGGCGCCGCGGGCGCCGAACGGCGACACCTGATGCGCGGCATCGCCGGCGAACAGCACGCGGCCGTGGCGGAAATTGTCGATCCGGCGGCAGGCGAACTGATAGATCGACACCCATTCGAGCTCGAATTCGGTGGTCTCGCCAAGCATGGCCCGGATGCGCGGGATCACGTGCTCGGGCGTCTTTTCTTCGTCCGGATCGGCGTCCCAGCCGAGCTGGAAGTCGATGCGCCAGATGTTGTCGGACTGGCGATGCAGCAGCACCGACTGGCCCGGATGGAACGGCGGATCGAACCAGAACCAGCGCTCAGTCGGGAAGTCCGCCTTCATTCTGACGTCGGCGATCAGGAAGCGGTCCTGGAAGAACTGGCCCTTGAACTCGGCGCCGACCAGGCGGCGGGTGTCCGAATTGGCGCCGTCACAAGCGATCACCCATTGCGCCTCCATGGTGAAGATGCCGTCGGGCGTCTCCACCGCGAGCTGCGCGCAGTCTTCGGTCTGCTTCAGGCTGACCAGCCGATGCTTCCAGCGCAGATCGACCAGCGGGCTCCTGCTGCAGGCGTCGACCAGGATCTCCTCGAGATAATATTGCTGCAGGTTGATCATCGCCGGCCAGCGATGATCGGGCTCGGGCAGCAGGTCGAACTGGTAGGACAGCTGGTCGCGGAAGAACACCTTGCCGATGTTCCAGCTGACGCCCTTGTCGACCATCGGCGCGGCGCAGCCGAGCCGGTCCCAGATCTCGAGCGGACGCTTGGCGTAGCAGACCGCGCGGGAGCCGATGCTGACGGTGTCGTTGTCGTCGAGCACGACCACGGGCTGGCCGCGGGCGGCGAGATCGAGCGCGGCCGTAAGCCCAATGGGCCCGGCGCCGATCACGACGACCGGGTGACGCTGGATCGTGCCGCTGCGCTGCTCCGCCGAGCAGGCATAGGGAAATCGCGGATAGACATAGTTGCTCATGGCTGCCTCACCTGGCGCGTTGCGGTCGGAGATGTCGGGACGAGCGATCGCTCAGTCGGTGCCGGCGAATTCCTTCTCGTGCATCCAGGCGGTGTGCCGCGGCGGCTTCTTGGTGGTGGCCCATTCGTCGACCATGGCGCGGGCGACCGACTTCATGCGCGTGATCTGCTCGGGCGTGGCGGTCCAGGTCGCGATCTCCAGCCGGTGGCCGCTCGGATCATGGAAATAGATCGACTTGAAGATGGTGTGGTCAGTGATCCCGACGACGTCGAGGCCGGCGGCCTCCGCGCGCGCCTTGGCTTCCTCCAGTTCGTCCATGTCCTTGACCTGGAAGGCGATGTGCTGGGTCCATTCCGGGGTGTTGGGATCGCGGCCCATCGGCGGCGAGTTCGGCAGCTCGAAGAAGGCCAGGATGTTGCCGTTCCCCGCATCGAGGAAGATGTGCATGTAGGGATCGGGCGCCTTGGTCGAGGGCACCTTGTCCTCGGCGATCGCCCCGAGCAGGTCCATGTTCAGGACCTTCTTGTAGAACTCGACCGTGGCCTTGGCGTCGACGCAGCGATAGGCGACGTGATGGATCTTCTCGATCTGCATGTCTTGTCCTCCCATGTTCGTGGTTGGCAAGATAGTAACAAATGCTACGATCTTTCGGCTTTGATCCAGATCAACCCGATGCGGCCTGAATTGAGGTCGCCAGCGGGCACCTGGAACGGACGAGGGGCAGAGGACGCGATGACGAAGCCGGCCAACGACACGCGAGACCGGAGGGACGGCGAGGTCGCCGCCGAACGCGAGCTGAGGCTGCAGCGCTATTTTCCCTATCGGCTGGCGCGCCTCGCCGAGCAGGTGTCGCTGGCGGTGGCGGAGGTCTATGCCGACCGGTTCGCGCTGTCGCGGCAGGAGTGGCGGATCCTGGCGGCGCTGGGCGAACAGCCGCGGTTGCCGACCAAGGAGATCGGCCGCCTGACGACGCTCGACAAGATGAATGTCAGCCGCGCCATGCAGAGCCTGGAGACGCGCGGCATCGTCACCCGGAGCCGCGATCCGGAGGACGGGCGCGAACGGATCGTGACGCTTTCGGCCGCCGGGCGGGCACTGTATCGCAAAATCGTGCCCTATGCGCTGGCCCGCGAGGCCGACCTGCTCGACGTGCTGACTCGGGAGGAGGCCGCCACCCTCAATGCGGTCGTCGACAAGCTCCTGAGCGCGACGGAGCGGCCGGCATGATGCATTGCCTTGTGTCCGGAAGGCTTGATCGGCGCCGCCGCCGCGCTATATCGACGGTCTCTCCCTCATTGCCAGCATGGGCCGACGCACGACGATGACAGACACCGCCACCGTTAGCCATTCCTTCCAGGCCGAAGTCTCCGAGCTGCTGCATCTGATGGTGCACTCGGTCTACTCCGAGACCGACATTTTCCTGCGCGAGCTGATTTCGAACGCCTCCGACGCCTGCGACAAGCTGCGTTACGAGGCGATCGCGCAGCCCGAGCTGATCGGCGACGGCGAGGCGCCGCAGATCCGCATCGTTCCGAACAAGGCAACGGGCACGCTGACGATTGCCGACAGCGGCATCGGCATGGACCGCCAGGAGCTGATCGACCATCTCGGCACCATCGCCCGCTCCGGCACCAAGGCCTTCGTGCAGAAGCTGTCCGAGGCCAAGGACGGCACCGGCCTGATCGGTCAGTTCGGCGTCGGTTTCTATTCGGCTTTCATGGTCGCCGATCGCATCGTCGTCATCAGCCGGCGTGCCGGCGGCAACGAGGTCTGGACCTGGACCTCGTCGGGCGGTGCCGGCTTCGAGGTCGCGCCCGCGTCCGAGGAGGATGCCAAGCGGGTGGCGCGCGGCACCGAGATCGTGCTGCACCTCAAGGAGGACGCCAAGAAATATCTCGAAGCTTTCGAGATCGAGCGCATCGTCACCGCCTATTCCGACAACATCCAGTTTCCGATCATGCAGGTCGCGGAGGAGGGCGAGCCGCGCCAGATCAACTCGGCGAGCGCGCTGTGGCAGCGCTCCAAGTCCGAGCTGACGGCGGAGGACTATGCCAAGGCCTACAAGTCGATCGCCCATGCCTTCGATGAGCCGGCGATGACGCTGCATTATCGCGCGGAGGGCCGCTATTCCTACGCCGTGCTGCTGTTCGCGCCGTCGACCAAGCCGTTCGACCTGTTCGAGCCGGCGCGCAAGGGCAAGGTCAAGCTCTACGTCCGCCGCGTCTTCATCACCGACGACGCCGACCTGATGCCGGCGTATCTGCGCTTCATCCGCGGCGTCATCGACAGCGAGGACCTGCCGCTCAACCTGTCGCGCGAGATGCTGCAGAACAATCCGCAGCTGGCGCAGATCCGAAAAGCCGTGACGACGCGGGTGATCAGCGAACTGGAGCAGCTCGCCAACAAGGACGCCGAGAATTTCGACAAGATCTGGGAGGCGTTCGGCGCCGTCATCAAGGAGGGCCTCTATGAGGACTTCGAGCGCCGCGACAAGCTGTTGGCGCTGGCGCGCTTCACCACTACGACCGGCGAGAAGCGCTCGCTGAAGCAGTATGTCGAGGGCCTCAAGGAGAACCAGACCGAGATCTATTTCCTGGTCGGCGACAGCATCGAGCGGCTGAAATCCAATCCGCGACTCGAGGCGGCCAAGGCGCGCGGCGTCGAGGTGCTGCTGCTGACCGATGCGGTCGATGCGTTCTGGACCTCGGCACGGCTCGAATATGACGGCAAGCCGCTGAAGTCGCTGAGTCAGGGCGACATCAATTTCGATCCGATCCCGGTGACCGAGGAGAAGGCCGGCGACGCGGCGCAGCCGGCAGCCGACGAGGCCGACACGATCGCGCTGATCAAGGCGAGCCTCGGCGACCACGTCACCGACGTGAAGGTCTCGACCCGGCTCACCACCAGCGCCTCGTGCCTCGTCGCTGGCAGCCATGGTCCGGATCGCGAGCTGGAGCGCATCCTGTCGCAGCAGGCGCGCGGCGCCCGCACCAAGCCGATCCTGGAGATCAATCTGCGCCATCCGCTGGTCGTGGCGGTCGCGAAGGCCGCGGCCGACAAGGCCAAGGTCGACGATCTGTCGTTCCTGCTGCTCGAGCAGGCGCAGATCCTCGACGGCGAGTTGCCGGAGGATCCGGCGGCGTTCGCGGCCAGGCTCAACCGGCTGGTGCTGCAGGGCGTGGCGGCCGCCTGAGGCTGGCCGGTGCGGGCGCGGGGGTCAGTTCTTCGCGCTGGCCTGCGGCACCAGCTTGCGCCAGTGCATGACCTCAGCGTGGTAGGTTGCGGCATAGATACCGGCATCGCCGCTGATCGGCGTGGCGCCGAGTTCGGCGAAGTGCCTGTTGATCTCGGGATCGGCCAGCGCCGCGTTGATCTCGCGGTTGAGCAGGTCGACGATCGCCTGCGGCGTGCCGCGCGGCACGGCGACGCCGTAGAAGCCGGACGTCTCGAAGCTCGGCAAGACGTCGGCGACCGGCGGCAGCTCGGGGAAGGCCGCCGCGCGCTCGCGCGTCGAGACGGCGAGCGCCCGAACCTTGCCACTGCGAATGAGGTCGACCGCGGAGGCCGCGTTGTCGAACATGGCGTGGATGTGGCCCGACGCGAGGTCGGTGAGGGCCGGGCCCGAGCCGCGATAGTGCACCACCGACCAGGTGATCCCGCCGAGGGTCCGGAACAGCTCGGCCGACAGCAGCTGGACCGTGCCCGGCCCGGCCGAGCCGACGGTGAGCTTGCCCGGATTGGCCCTGGCATGGGCCAGGAACTCGGGCAGCGTCTTGACCGGCAGCTGCTTGCTGACCAGGAGCAGCAGCGGCATGCGCGCCAGGCCTGCGACCGGGACCAGATCGTCGCCGCCCTCGGCGCTGGTCGGCGCCGGATTGAGCGAGGCGTTGATGACGTTGGCGGTCGAGGTGGCCAGGATCGTGTAGCCGTCGGGCGCTGCAGCGGCGACGCTCCTCGTGGCGATATTGCCGCCGGCGCCGGGCCGGTGTTCGAGCACGAAGGGCTGGCCCAGCCGCAGCGAGAGCCGCTCGCAGATCAGGAGCGACAGCCGCCCGGTGGCGCCGCCGGGGGCAAACGGAATGACCCAGGTCACGGGCCTGGACGGGTAGGGCGCATCGGCCCCGGCGAACGCCGCGGCTGGATATATCGCCGCAACGCTGCTCCAGGCGGCGCATTGCAGCAGCGCACGTCGTGTGATCGTCGTGTCCTTGGTCATGCCGGCCTTCGCGTTGGCATGTTCTGGGATCGCCACCCTAACGGGTATTTGCGAGGACTTCGTAAAGGATGGCATTCGTATCAACAGCGCCGGACTTCTGGCCGGTTAACCGTGCCGGTTAACGCCTGGTCAGGCGGCCGCACCTATAAGAGCGCCGGACCTTGAAGCGGTGGCAGCCATGAACTTCGAGCGCGCGGACCGATCTGTGGGACCCATCACGCCCGGGTCCAGGCCGTCGGCTGCGAAGATCTGGCTGAAGGCGATCGAGCTGACTTCGTCTATCGAGGCGGAGCCCGCGCGGTTGTTTGCCGACATCGTGGACGAGTGGGCCTTGCGGCAGCCCGAACGGCCGGCGCTGATCTCCGATCGCGAGACCTTCACCTATCGCCAGCTCGCGGCCCGCATCAACCAATATGCCCGCTGGGCGCTGGCGAGCGGCATCGGTCGCGGCGATACGGTGGCCCTGATGATGCCGAGCCGGCCCGACTATCTGGCGGCGTGGCTCGGGATCAGCCGCGTCGGCGGCGTCGTGGCGCTCATCAACACCAACCTGGTGGGTTCCTCGCTCGCGCATTGCATCAATGTCGCCCGGCCCTCCCACCTCATCGTCTCGGGCGAGCTCCGCGAAGCCTATACGAGTGCAGATCCGCCGATCTCAGGCGCTCCGCGCCTATGGACCCACGATGGTGGCGATCTGGAGGCGGCGCTCGCTGCGATGGACACGCATGCACTCACGCCGGCCGAGCGTCCCGCGATCACCATCAACGACCGCGCCTTGCTGATCTACACGTCCGGCACCACGGGCCTGCCGAAGGCCGCCAGCATCAGCCATCGCCGCATCCTGAACTGGGGCGGCTGGTTCGCCGGGCTCACCGCGGCCGGTCCCGATGATCGCGTTTACGACTGCCTGCCGGTCTATCATTCGGTCGGCGGCATCGTCGCGCCCTGCAGCATGCTGCGCGCCGGCGGCGCGGCGGTGCTCGCGGAAAAGTTCTCGGCCCGGAATTTCTGGCGCGACATCGTCCGCCACGATTGCACGCTGGTTCAATATATCGGCGAGCTCTGCCGCTATTTGCTGGCGGCTCCGCCGTCCAACTTTGACCGCGCACATCGGCTGCGGCTCGCCTGCGGCAACGGCCTGCGCGGCGACATATGGGACGCATTCCAGTCGCGTTTTGCCATCCCGCAGGTGCTGGAATTCTATGCCGCGACGGAAGGCAACTTCTCGCTCTACAACGTCGAGGGACGCGTCGGCTCGATCGGCCGCGTGCCGTCGCTGCTCGCGCATCGTTTTCCGGCTGATATCATCAGGCTCGATGCCGACCAGCGTGCGCCGCTGCGTGGGCCCGACGGCCTCTGCCTGCCATGCGCGCGTGGCGAGGCCGGCGAGGCGGTGGGCCGGATCGGCAAGGCCGACGAAGGCGGCGGCCGCTTCGAGGGCTACACTGACGGGACCGAGACCGAGAAGAAGATCCTGCGCGACGTCTTCGCCAAGGGCGATGCCTGGTTCCGCACCGGGGACCTGATGCGCAGGGACGAGCAGGGCTTCTTCTACTTCGTCGATCGCGTCGGCGACACCTTTCGCTGGAAGGGCGAGAACGTCGCGACCAGTGAAGTGAACGAAGCGATCCTGCAATGTCCGGGCGTTGCGGAAGCCTCGACCTACGGGGTCGCAGTGTCGGGTGCCGACGGGCGTGCCGGCATGGCCGCGCTGGTGGTCGATGAGGAGTTCGACCTTGATGTACTGTCGGCTGAGCTTGCCCGGCGCCTGCCGGGCTATGCACAGCCGGTGGCGCTGCGCATCACGTCGTCGTTGCAAGCCACGGAAACCTTCAAGCAGAAGAAGCAGCAACTGGTGCGTGACGGCTTCGATCCGTCGATCGTGCACGAGCCGCTCTACCTACGAGATGCCACGACCGGTGCCTATCGCGCGCTCGATCGCGATCTGTATGCGCGGATCGCGGCTGGCGAGGTCCGTTTGTAGATGATTTTAGTCATAGGCCATGACGGGCATTTACCAACGGCGCCGAAAGATCCCGCAACAGTCCGGGTTCCTTCACCTTCCCGCTCTATGGTCGCCTGCATGTTTGAACAGTGACGGATTGGGCCATGTCGGTACGGTTGAGAATCATTGCAGCGATCAAGCAGATTGCGGAGGAGCAGAAGGTCAAGCTGCCGCCGCTCACGGACGAATTGACGCTGCACGAGACCGGCTTCGACTCGCTCGCCTTCGCCATCCTGGTCGCCCGCCTGGAGGATGATCTCGGCGTGGATCCGTTCACGCTGTCCGAGGAAGTGACCTTCCCCAATACGATAGGCGACTTCATCAGGGCCTATGAGAATGTCCCCGCGTGAGGTCTTCGCGCTGCGCGATCATCTCGGGACCGCTCTGACCGAGCGGTCGATCTCCGATCCGCGTCATGTCGTGACCCTCGCGCAGCTCGTGACTAACAGCTGCCTGGGCGGACGAGGCGGTGAGCTCGACGGACGTTCGGTGCTGCTCGCAACCTCCGGGCAATTGCTGGCCGGCCTTGCGCTGATCGAGATCGACGGCGTGGCCCGGCGCATGCTGCTGTGCCCGCCTGATCTGAAGCCCGAGCATCTCGCCAGCATCATCGCCGATGCCGGAATCGACGCTGTCGTCACCGACGAGCCGGAACGCTTCATCGGTTGCGACCTGGATCTCGTGGTCACGGTCGGCCTGCCGCAGCCCTCGACGACGACCGGGCAGACCGTCCGCGCCACCGAATGGCTGATGCTGACCTCGGGGACGTCGGGCGTGCCGAAGATCGTCGGCCATACGCTGGACGGGCTGTGCGGCGCGATCGTCGGCGACAGTCCGGCTCCGGGCCAGGCGATCCCGGTGTGGGCCACGTTCTATGACATCCGCCGCTATGGCGGACTGCAGATTTTCCTCCGGGCGATCGTCGGCGGCGGCTCCATGGTGCTGTCCGATCCGGGCGAGGCACTGGCTGACCACATCGCACGCCTGAAGGCGCGCGGCGTCACCCACATCTCCGGAACGCCGTCGCACTGGCGCAAGCTCTTGATGAGCGGATCGGTCGAGGGTTTTGCGCCGCGCTATGTCCGGCTCTCCGGTGAGATCGCCGACCAGGCCGTGCTCGACGGATTGAAGCAGGCGTTTCCCGACGCATCGATCGGTCATGCCTATGCCTCGACCGAGGCCGGCGTCGGCTTCGCCGTCAATGACGGGCTGGAAGGTTTTCCAGCGACCCTGCTCGGTGAGGGTCACGGTGCCGTCGACATGAAGGTCGTCGACGGGTCCCTGCGCATCCGCTCCAAGCGCGCCGCCCATGCCTATGTCGGGCGCGCGGCGGCCACGCTCACCGACAGCGACGGCTATGTCGACACCGGCGATATGGTGGAGCAACGCGGCGGCCGCTACTACTTCGTCGGACGTCGCAACGGCATCATCAATGTCGGCGGGCTCAAGGTTCATCCCGAGGAGATCGAGGCCATCATCAATGGTCATCCCGAGGTGCGGATGTCGCGCGCCAAGTCGCGCCGCAGCCCGATCACGGGCGGTATCGTCGTGGCCGAGGTCGTGCTGACGGCGGATGTCGATCCGGCGCGGGCGGATGTGGTGCGCAACGAGATCCTCGCCGAGTGCCGTACGCGGCTTGCCGCGCACAAGGTGCCGGCGATGATCCGGTTCGTGGCGGCGCTCGACGTCACCCCGGCCGGCAAGCTGGCGCGCACCGATGCGTAACGTCCTCGTCACCGGCGGCAGCCGCGGCATCGGGTTGTCCATCGCGCGCCGGCTGGCGGGCGCCGGCTACGACGTGATTGCTGTCGCCCGTCGCGACAGCGAGGAGCTGCGCGCAGCGATCGCCGAGTTCAGCGCCAGCAGCGGCGGCATCCATTTCCGCGCCTGCGATCTCAGCGTTGTCGATGCACTCCCCGGCTTCGTGAAATCGGTGCGCGACGAGTTCGGCCCGCTCTACGGGCTCGTCAACAATGCGGGCCTCGGGACCGAGGGCCTGCTGGCCACGATGCACAATTCCGAGATCGAGGCGTTGGTGCGGCTCAACGTGCTGGCGCCGATGATCCTGACCAAATACGTCGTTCGCCACATGATGGCGGCGGGCGAGGGCCGCATCGTCAACATCTCCTCGATCATCGCGAGCACCGGCTACAACGGGCTGTCTGTCTACGGCGCCACCAAGGCTGCCGCGAACGGCTTCAGCCGCTCGCTGGCGCGCGAGGTCGGCAAGGTCGGCATCACCGTGAATGCGATCGCGCCCGGCTTCATCGCGACCGAGCTGACGCAGAGCATGGACGCCGAGCAGCAGAAGCGCATCGCCGGCCGCAGCGCCTTGCGCCGGCTGCCCGAGACGGACGACGTGGCGGCCATGGTCGAATACCTGCTCGGCGACGGCGGGCGCAACGTCACCGGCACCGTGCTCACGGTTGACGCCGGCAACACGGCGTGAAGCCATTGCGTCCGGATCGCAGTCGCCGCGACCCTGCTTGCGGTTGATTTCGCTCAAGCGCCGGCCGGGCCGTAGCGGCGATAGTGCCGGTGTAATCCGGAACCTTCCTGCCATGTTCGAACGCATTCTGCGGTGGACCCTCGTTGCAATCGCGGTCGCGGGCCTCGCCGCCGGCGGTCTCGCGCATGCGGCCGGTCGCGCCGACCTCGCCGGCGTCGCCTTTACGGCCTCGACGGTGCCGGTCATCTTGGGGCTGGTCGTCTCGATCGTCAGGGATGTCCTGGCCGGGCGCATCGGCGTCGATGCGATCGCGCTGGTGTCGATGAGTGCGGCGATCGTCCTCGGCGAGCCGCTGGCCGGTGCCGTCGTCGCGCTGATGTATTCCGGCGGCAACGTGCTCGAGGACATCGCCGTCGCGCGCGCCGAGCATGATCTGCGCGCGCTGGTCGACCGTGCGCCGCGTGAGGCGCACCGCCGCTGCGGCGACGCGATCGAGAACATTCCCATCGTCGGCGTGGCCGTCGGCGACCGCCTCATGGTCCGTGCCGGCGAGATCGTCCCGGTCGACGGCGTGGTCGAATCGTCCATCGCCATCGTCGACGAGTCGGCGCTCACGGGCGAGCCGATCCCGGTCTCGAAAACACGTGGCATGGCGATCCTGTCCGGCTCGTTGAATGCCGGCGAGACTTTCGAACTCTCGGTCACGGCCACTGCTGGCGAGAGCACCTATGCGGGGATCGTCAAGCTGGTGACGGCGGCCCAGACGGCGAAGGCGCCGCTCGTGCGGCTCGCCGATCGCTATGCGCTGATCTTCCTGCCGGTGAGCCTCGCCATTGCGGCCGCGGCCTATCTCGCGTCGGGCGACGTCATCCGGAGCCTGGCGGTGATGGTCGCGGCGACGCCGTGTCCGTTGATCCTGGCCGCCCCGGTCGCCTTCATCGCCGGCGTGGCGCAGGCTGCGCGCAGCGGCATCCTGGTCAAGGGTGGCGGCAAGCTGGAGGCGCTCGCCCGCGCTCACACCGTGCTGTTCGACAAGACCGGTACGCTCACCGTGGGTGGGGCGCGCCTGCTGTCGGTCGAGGTCGCCGCAGGAGAGGACGCGGACACAGTGCTGCTGCTCGGCGCATCGCTCGAACAGGCCTCCCATCACGTGGTGGCGCATGCGATCGTTCAGGCCGGCGTTGCCCGCGGGCTGAAGCTGAAGGTGCCCGAACAGGTGCGAGAGACCATGGGCTCCGGCCTCGAAGGCGTCATCGATGGCCGCCGCATCATCGCCGGCTCGCGCGACCTCGTGCTGGGCAATCGCACGCCGGCGCCATGGGCGGCCCGGGCGATCCGCCGTGCGTCCTGGCGCTCGGCGCTCATCGTGTTCGTCGCCGTCGAGGGGCGTCCGATCGGCGCATTATTGTTGGCAGACGAGTTGCGCGCGGACACCCCGCGCGCCATCCGCTGGCTGCGCGAGGCCGGCATCG